>JAIRVW010000103.1 GCA_031253705.1 Brucellaceae bacterium | reverse complement strand
CCGGTCAGCTGTTTTAAAGGTGCATGATGGCGAAGAATTCTTTTCTGATGAAGCAATTATTCCGTTCCAACTCTGCATCAAAGCAAACACCGCGCGGCGTTAAAAAGGATGATTGTCCTAAACTCACCAGCATTATGCTGATCCTTGTGCTGGCAGTGCTGGCCGGTGTCTTCCTCGTGAAGGCACTGACCGGAGTTTAAGTTGAAACATTAACTTATCGCTCTATTTCCATGAAATTTCTATGCAGTTTGAGAATGAACTGCATAAATTCAGACGGAGGGCTCTGATGAGCCAGTCAAAATCATCCAGCATTCTTGATGCTAAAATTCTGCTTCCTGCGATTGGCGGCGCTTTTCGCAAACTTGATCCGCGCAGCCTTGCCAAAAATCCGGTGATGTTTGTCGTTGCCGTTGTCACTGTGCTGACAACAGTGCTGTTCCTGCGTGATCTGGCTAGCGGCGGCTCTGATCTGGGGTTCTCGTTCCAGATCATTCTGTGGCTGTGGTTTACTCTTCTGTTTGCCAATTTTGCGGAAGCGGTTGCCGAAGGGCGCGGCAAAGCGCAGGCGGAATCCCTGCGCCGCACCCGTACCGAAACAGAAGCCAAACTGCTGAGTGGTGACAGCAAAACCAATTATACGGTTGTTGCGGGTAACAGCCTCAAAGTCGGTGATATTGTGCTGGTGGAAGCCGGAGATATTATCCCTTCCGACGGTGAGGTTATCGAAGGTGTGGCCTCGGTCAATGAGGCGGCGATCACCGGTGAATCCGCTCCGGTTATACGCGAGTCCGGTGGTGACCGTTCGGCGGTGACCGGCGGTACGCAGGTGCTGTCCGACTGGATACGTGTGCGCATTACCGCTGCTGCCGGATCGACCTTTATTGACCGGATGATCTCATTGGTAGAAGGCGCAGAGCGCCAGAAGACACCGAACGAGATTGCATTGAATATTCTGCTTGCCGGTATGACACTGATCTTCGTTCTGGCTGTAGTGACCATTCCAAGCTTTGCCTCTTATGCGGGCGGCTCAATTCCGGTGATTGTGCTGGTGGCATTGTTCGTCACACTGATCCCGACCACCATCGGTGCGCTGCTCTCAGCCATTGGTATTGCCGGTATGGATCGCCTGGTGCGGTTCAATGTACTGGCTATGTCCGGCCGTGCGGTGGAAGCTGCCGGTGACGTCGATACGCTGCTGCTCGATAAAACCGGAACAATTACGCTCGGTAACCGTCAGGCGACAGAGTTTCGTGCCATCACAGGTGTCAGTGAACAGCAACTGGCCGATGCGGCACAGCTTGCCTCACTTGCCGACGAGACACCGGAAGGTCGCTCCATCGTTGTGCTGGCTAAAGAGAAATACGGTATCCGTGCCCGCGATATGGCAAGCCTTCATGCAAGCTTTGTGCCTTTTACCGCACAAAGCCGTATGAGCGGCGTCGATGTGGATGGCAGTATCATCCGCAAAGGTGCTGTGGATGCGGTGCTGAAATATGTCGAGGCAGAAGGCGGTAAAGCTTCGACACCTGCCCAGCTACAGGAAATCCAGTCGATTGCCGCTCAGATTGCCAAGGCAGGCGGTACGCCGCTGGCTGTGGTCAAAGACGGGCAATTGATGGGGATTGTTTCGCTGAAGGATATTGTTAAAGGCGGTATCCGTGAGCGTTTTGCAGAACTGCGCCGCATGGGCATCCGCACGGTGATGATTACCGGTGATAATCCGATGACGGCGGCGGCGATTGCTGCAGAAGCTGGCGTGGATGACTTCCTTGCGCAGGCAACACCGGAGAATAAGCTGTCGCTGATCCGTGAGGAGCAGGCCAAGGGCAAGCTGGTAGCAATGTGCGGCGACGGTACCAATGATGCGCCGGCGCTGGCACAGGCTGATGTGGGCGTGGCGATGAATACCGGTACAGTAGCTGCGCGTGAAGCAGGGAATATGGTTGATCTCGACAGTGACCCGACCAAGCTGATTGAGATTGTCGAGATCGGCAAGCACTTGCTGATGACGCGCGGTGCGCTGACAACCTTCTCGATTGCCAATGATATTGCCAAATATTTCGCGATTATTCCGGCAATGTTCCTCGCATTCTACCCGCAGCTCGGCGTGCTGAATATTATGGGGCTGCATAGTCCGCAGAGCGCCATTCTCTCGGCCATCATCTTCAATGCGCTAATTATCGTGGCGCTGATCCCGCTGTCACTGCGCGGGGTAAAATATCAGGCCGTTGGCGCAGGCGCACTGCTGAGCCGCAATCTGATGATCTACGGTCTTGGCGGGATTATCGTGCCTTTTGTAGCGATCAAGCTGATTGATATGGCGATTACCGCTCTGGCTCTGGTGTAAGGAACAGACATATGTTGAAACAATTACGTCCTGCTGTGGTGATGATTGTCAGTCTGACGGTGATTACCGGTATTGCTTATCCGCTGGCTATGACCAGCGTGGCGCAGACCCTGTTTCCCTCTCAGGCTAATGGCAGTCTGATTGTGAAGGATAATAAGGTGATCGGTTCATCCCTGATCGGCCAGCAATTCACCTCTGATCGTTACTTTCATGGCCGCCCGAGTGCTGCAGGCGATGGCTATAATGCTGCATCCTCCGGCGGTTCCAATCTTGCGCCAACCAGCGCTGCGTTACTGGATCGTGTAAAGGCTGATGTGACTAAGCTGCAGGCAGAGAATCCAAATCAACCGGTGCCGGTTGATCTGGTAACGGCATCGGGCAGCGGACTTGATCCGCATCTGACACCGGAAGCGGCTTTGTTCCAGATACCACGCATCGCTAAAGCCCGCGGACTGGAAGAGGCCAAGCTTAAAGCGCTGGTTGCAGCACAAACACAGGAGCGTTTGCTGGGTGTGCTGGGTGAGCCGGTTGTGAATGTGCTTGCGCTTAATCTCGCACTGGATCAGGTTAAATAAGACAGAACATGCAGAGTCCGGATCATAATTGATGAATGATGACAGTCAGCTGCAGGAAAGTATGCGCAATGGTGACAACAGACCGTCACCGGATGCGCTACTCGCCAAAGCCGAACAGGAAACACGCGGCCGCCTCAAGGTTTTTCTCGGGGCGGCTCCGGGCGTTGGTAAAACCTACGAAATGCTGATGTCCGGCCGCAGTCTTTTGGCTGATGGCGAGGATGTGGTGATCGGGGTTGTCGAGACCCATGGTCGTCAGGAAACGCAGGCGCTGACCGAAGGCTATGAGATTATTCCCCGTGCGCGTGTCGATTATAAAGGCCATGT
>JAIRVW010000080.1 GCA_031253705.1 Brucellaceae bacterium | reverse complement strand
CGTACGCTTACCACACCGGTTGCATAGACCAGCGCACTGGCCAGCAATGCGCCCAGCATCATCCCGCCCGGCAGGCGGCTGTAATGTCCGATCAATGCACCAAGCGCACCCGCCAACAGCAACCACAGCCATTCCTGCGGCTGCGCAACTGCAATCGATTCCAGATCAATATGCGGCGCGGACTGCCCCAACACATTGAGCACCGGCGCCAGCAGTCCGATCAGCAGCAGCAGACGCACCGTCTGGATAATGCTGATCCGCACCAGATCGGCGCGGGTCTCACTGGCCGCAACCATGACGAAAGACAAAGCACCGGGCAATGATGAGAAAAAAGCGGTCTGCGCATCCCAGCGAAACATGTAACGCAACAGCGCGAAGGTAAAGCCGGTCACCGCCACCAGCATCACAAACAACAGCCCGAAACTCAGCGGCCATTCGCCAAGCTGGCTCAGCGTTTCAGGCCGTACACCGGAACCGGCCTGTATTCCGAGCATGATGAAAACGACATTGCGCAGCCACAGCGGCAGATAAATCTTCACACCGCTCAGTGAGGCAATGGTGACACTGCACATAGAGCCAAGCAAAAAAGGAATTGGCAGTCCGGCCAGCCATGCAATGACGGCACCACTGCCGGCGATGATAAATGTCAGAAGAAATGCAGCAGTCTTTTTGAGCAAAAGCAGGCAGGACATGAGAATATTCTGGCTCAGAGCGCATCCGCAACAAAAGCGGAAATATCAGGGAACGCGTAGCGCGCAGTGTACGGACAAACTGCCTTATGTAAAGCACACCGCCTGTTCTTTCTCCGCTTATCCGCAAAACAAAAAACCCGGCTTCATTTCTGAAACCGGGTTTTGTACTTTGATTATCAGGCTTTTTTCGCCAGAAGATCGCGGATTTCTGTCAGCAGAACCTGATCTGCAGGAACTTCCGGTTCCGCAGCAGGCTTGGCTTCTTCTTTTTTCTTCATTGTGTTCATGCCTTTAACAACCATGAACAATACCCATGCGATGATCATGAAGTTGATCAGCAGGGTTACGAAGTTACCATAAGCAATTGTCGCACCGGCTTCACGGGCAGCTGCCAGTGTGGACTTTGGTTCACCGGCAAGCTGGATAAACATGTTGGAGAAGTCGATACCACCGGTAACCAGACCGATAATTGGCATGATGATGTCATTAACGATGGAATTTACCAGACCACCAAATGCACCACCGATGATCACACCGATGGCCAGATCAACCATGTTGCCCTTCAGGGCAAATTCGCGAAACTCTTTTAGCATAGACTATCCTCTTTCGAATACGGGGGCTTATCTCTATTATATTACCGAGATTAAAAATAAAGAATATTATTATCACCTCAAGGTAAGAAATTACTTATCCCTTGATTATCGTTAATTACTGCCTACAAACATAAGCACAGAATAATCAGCGGGCAGAAATATTGAGTATTTGCAGCCCTGTACAGGACTTTGCTATGGCACTATAACTGCCTGATCAGAGAGGGAGAGAAATGCACGGTTGGATCATTATCGGCATCGCATTTCTCTATCTGATTTTGCTGTTTGCCGTTGCCAGTATCGGTGACCGCAAAGCATCGCGCTGGGGTGCCAAGCCAAGACCCTATATTTACGCTTTCAGTCTTGCCGTTTACTGCACCTCGTGGACATTCTTCGGCTCTGTCGGGCTGGCTGCAGATCGCGGGCTGGAATTTCTGGGCATTTATATCGGCCCGATACTGGTCTTTACTTTCGGCAACAAATTCTTGCGTCATGTGGTCAGGCTGGCCAAAGCTGAGCGCATCACCTCCATCGCCGATTTTCTCGCCGCCCGTTACGGTAAAAGCACCAGCGTTGCGACCATTGCCACCTGTATCGCCGTGGTCGGCTCCATGCCCTATATCGCCCTGCAACTGAAGGCGGTCTCCGGTAGCGTGGATATGGTACTGGCGCAATATCAGGCAAGTTATGATCCGATTGTCTATGTTTTCGGCGATATTTCCCTGTTCGTCACAGCACTGCTGGCGATATTCGCCATTCTGTTCGGCACCAGACATACGGATGCCACCGAGCATCAGGACGGTCTGATCCTTGCTGTGGCACTGGAATCCGTGATCAAAATCAGTGCTTTTCTGATTGTCGGCATTGCCACAACCTTCTTTTTGTTCGGCTCGCCTTTTGACCTGCCGCAGCAATTGCAGGAGCACAATATTGATTTCTGGGGCATGTTGTCGAAAACCAGCGCCAGCACATGGATTATCCACACGGTGCTGAGCGCCGCGGCCGTACTGATGCTGCCGCGCCAGTTCCATGTCACGGTTGTGGAGAACCGCAGCGAAAAAGAACTGCGCACGGCACGCTGGCTGTTTCCGGTCTATCTGATCCTGATCAACCTGTTTGTGCTGCCGATTGCCCTGCAGGGCATTATCAATCTCGGCCCTTCCACCAATGCAGATCTTTACGTGCTGGCACTGCCGCTGGCCGCCGGTTCGCATATTCTGACATTGCTAGCCTTTGTCGGCGGCCTGTCAGCGGCAACCGCAATGGTGATTGTCGCCTGTGTGGCACTGTCGATCATGATCTCCAACCATTTGCTGCTGCCTTTGCTGATCCGCTATGTTTTCCGGCGCAAACAGCACCAGCAACGCGATCTTTCACGGGTGATCCTCTATACACGCCGCGCCACCATCGTGATCATTCTGGCTGTTACATTCAGCTATTACCGCGCCAGTTCCAGCACTTTCGGGCTGGCATCAATCGGTCTGGTTTCCTTTGCCGCGATTGCACAATTTGCCCCGCCGCTGATCGGCGGGTTGATCTGGCGTAACGCCAATGCGCGCGGTGCAGTCTTCGGCATGGTCAGCGGCTTTGCTGTCTGGGCCTATACGCTGCTCCTGCCGACACTCGCTTCGCCGGATGCTCCGTTTCTGCAACACGGCCTGTGGGGTCTGACTTATTTACGCCCGCAGGCGCTGTTCGGCGTTGATGCCCTGCCCCTCACCC
>JAIRVW010000079.1 GCA_031253705.1 Brucellaceae bacterium | reverse complement strand
GTCCTGCATCACCAGATAGAGAAAGCGGTTTGCGGTATCCACCACAACTGTACCCGGCATTTCACCGGTCGGGTCCTGTACCAGCTGGCGGTAATATTTCGGATCAATTTTTTGAAACGGCACTGCAGGAATCGCATAGCCCTCATCTTCGACAGCTGCATACATGCTGGCGTAAGGGCCGATCGCTGCGCCATTATTGACCGGAGGGGCGACGGGAGCCGGACCGCCGGTCATGTCGATCACCGGAATATTGCGGCTGATCTGTGTACAGCCTGCCAGTCCGGCAGCGGCTGTCACAGACATCGCCGACATGAAAGAACGGCGGGAGAGGGATTTTTCCATATTTAAACCAGTCTTTTCAGAGCGTTTTTAAATGATGAGTATAATACCTGAGCAATGAAGACCGGCGGGGTAAGCCGCAGATAATCTGTGTTCAGGCACGACCCGAAAGAGCCGTTAACTCAGCGCCCTAACAGGCACAGACGGAACGGTAGTGCGGCCGCAAGGCCGGAACAATGGATCTGTCGGAGGGATATGCTGTTGTGAGTCCTGACAGAGAGCCTCGTATAAAACTGCTGAAAAACTGCCATAATATGGCTAACAACTTATGAATTTTTAAGAATAGATAATTGCTTATATGTCTGTTGCCTCATGACAACATTATGCATTCTGTTGTTCTTGCTCATGTACTGTTGAATGAGAGGGTGATTGCTGCTGCACATGGTCGCGGATTATGAGGGTAAGTGCGGAAATGCTCATCGTTTTATGGGGTAAACGACTAAAATTTCCGTGATTTTTCACAGAACTTAACTTCTCTGCATTGCCCGCGTGCCTGTGTCGGCCTATGTAGTATAGGCATGAAGACTTTGGGTGGCGGAAACTTGAAGCCGCCCACACCAAGAGGAGAAACACCATGGCTTTTGAATTGCCGGCTCTGCCTTATGACTATGATGCACTTGCCCCTTATATGTCCCGTGAAACCCTTGAGTTTCACCACGACAAGCATCATCAGGCCTATGTAACCAACGGTAACAAGCTGCTTGAAGGTTCGGGTCTTGAAGGCAAGAGCCTCGAAGATGTCGTTAAAGAAAGCTACGGCAAAAATCAGGCGCTGTTCAACAATGCCGGTCAGCACTACAACCATATCCACTTCTGGAAATGGATGAAGAAAGACGGCGGCGGCAACAAACTGCCTGCCAAGCTTGAAGCTGCAATCAAATCCGATCTCGGCGGTTACGATAAGTTCCGCGAAGATTTCATCGCTGCCGGTGCCGGTCAGTTCGGTTCGGGCTGGGCATGGCTGTCGGTTAAAGACGGCAAGCTGGAAATTTCTAAGACACCAAACGGTGAAAACCCGCTGGTACACGGCGCGAAGCCAATCCTCGGCGTCGACGTATGGGAACATTCCTACTACATCGACTACCGCAATGCGCGTCCGAAATACCTCGAAGCTTTCGTCGACAGCATGATCAACTGGGATTATGTGCTTGAACTTTACGAACAGGCTTAATTTATAGCTTGTGAAAAGCCTCCTTCGGGAGGCTTTTTTATTGCTGTAAAATTTATTGTTACAAAAAATTAATCTGATGAACGGACGTTTATATAGATATTCTGAATACCAACACTATAATCATTCTAAAATACGGGTGCAGGCTGTCAATTCCTGTGCTGTCGTAACAGGTCAGGTATTCGGGATTAAAGGACGTTGTTCATGAAGAAATCTTTGGCAATTTTCTCTGCTTTATTCATGCTGACAAGCGCTGCATCGGCTTCGCCGGTGACAGATCGTCAGGCGCTGATGAAAGATGTCGGCCGCTCCATGGGCGTTCTCGGCCCTGTGATGAAAGGCGAAAAGCCGTTTGAGGCAGATGCTGTGCAGGCTGCACTTGAGCAGCTGAAAGCAGATGCCATTAAGATGGATGCAGAAAAGCTGTTCCCTAAAGGCTCTGAAAGCGGTGATACTGCTGCCGCACCTAAGATCTGGGAAGATGAAGCCGGTTTTAAAGCTGAAATCGAAAAATTCCGCGCCGCGACTGCCGCCGCTGCTGATGCCAAGCCACAGGATGTGGATGCACTGCGCGTTTCCATGAAAGATGTCGGTGCAAGCTGCGGCACTTGCCATCAGGCCTATCGCGTAAAGAAATAAGCTATTCAGCCCGCGCGGATATCTCTGCGCGGGCGTTCTTTAAGGTAGATACGGACAAGATTTTGATATGAAACGCAAATTGATATCCGCTGCTTTGCTTTGTGCTGTGACCGGTGCCGGTGTTTTCTGGTTTCTGACGCAGCCTGTGCATGTTGACCGGACAGCTCTGGATAAGCTGGCGGCAGGGGATGTCAAAAAAGGCGAGCAGGTTTTCTATGCCGGTGGTTGCGCATCCTGTCATGCGGCACCGGGTGCCACGGGCGATGCGAAGCTTGTGCTGGCAGGCGGGCATGAGCTGAAGACGGATTTCGGCACCTTTATCGCACCGAATATTTCGCCTTCTTCTGTCGGTCTGAAAGACTGGACATTGCCCGAATTTGCCGATGCCATGCTCGAAGGTGTGGGGCGCAACGGCGAGCATCTTTATCCGTCTTTCCCTTATACATCCTATACGCGGATGAAATTGCAGGACGTGGCGGATCTCTACGCCTTTATGAAAACCCTGCCGGAATCGGATCAGGCCTCCAAGCCGCATGAGCTGGGCTTTCCGTTTAATATCCGCCGCGGGCTCGGCCTGTGGAAAATGCTTTATCTGAATGATGCGCCTGCGGTCGTTTTGAATAATCCCGATGAGCAGGTGCAGCGCGGCCAGTATCTGGTTGAGGCGATGGGGCATTGCGGCGAGTGTCATACACCGCGCAATGCTTTGGGTGGTTCAGACACCAAACAATGGCTGGCCGGTGCTTTGTCTGCCGAGACTGACAGTCAGGGTAAGCGCGGTATTGTGCCGAATATTACCGGCGGCGAGGGCGGCATTTCCGGCTGGAGCGCCAGCGACATTGCCTATGGTCTGGAGAGCGGTTTTACACCGGATTTCGACTCAATGGGCGGTTCTATGGCTGATGTGATTGCCAATACCGGCAAATTGCAGGCTTCAGACCGTGAGGCAATTGCTGCCTATCTCAAAGCCATTCCTGCCCATAAAAACGGTTATACCTCTCAGTAGCAATATTGTCGGCATTTCTCACGGCTTTGTCATTATTTAAAATGATTACAATGTTTTAGTATCATTCTTACGGGGTGGTCATGCATTGTCCCGATGCATCCTTCCCCTGATAATGTTTTGAAGCCTGTCTGTTCGGGGCTGTCCTGAACGGGCAGCAATTGCCGGAGGATGCAGATATGCAGAAGACCAAAGCCGACCAGAAAAGCGGTGCCTGCCGCACGGTTTACGTGACAGAGCTGACAGATGGTATTCTTGATCCGTCGCGCCCGATGCTGGGGCCAGTTGCCGATGGCGGCACAATTATCGCCAATACTGCACCCGGTTGCTGGGGGCCGATGATTACACCTGCAATTCGCGGTGGTCATGAAGTAACCCGTCCGGTTGCCGTGGAAGGTGCGGAAATCGGTGATGCTATTGCTATTCGCATCCGCTCGATTGTTGTGACCTCGAATGCAACGGCATCCGGTTCGGACAGTGTTGTTGCCGGTCGCAATAATGGTGATCCGTTCTGCGCGGCAGTTTGCGCGGAATGCGGCACGGAATGGCCTGCAACACATATTGAAGGTATCGGCCAGAGTGCGATCCGCTGCGATAAATGCGGTGCGGATGCCACGCCGTTTAAGATTGAAAATGGCTATACCATTGTTTTTGACGATATACGCAGCATTGGTGTGACGGTTGGCAAAGCCCGCGCGGAAGCCATGGCACCCGATGCCGCAAAGATTATGGCGCTGCCGGATACCTCCGTGCAAAATC
>JAIRVW010000254.1 GCA_031253705.1 Brucellaceae bacterium | reverse complement strand
CCCGCTGGAGGGATTATCGTCCAGAATAAGCACCGGCTCATAACCAACCCGCTTTGCCTTAAGCATGCGGTCTACCATAAGACATCCGGTACTTCCTGCCCCAAAAATAACCGCCGGTCATTTGCAGGGTGAGATACAGCATCCTTTCTGTCCAGCGGTCTGCCTGTTGGAAATGTTGCGGGCGCAGAAACATGCCTTCGCCCCAGATGACTCTGTTCTCATGATGCATAATGAATGTCCTGTGGTATTGAGGCGGCTATAGCCTGTCCGTCAAACACTGCATCATTACGGTGTCGTGGCGGATAGTTGCTTGCAAGCCAGAGATCGTAGCCGAGACGATATTCTCCTGATAGGCTGGCTGCGGGTGTCTCGTTTTTATCCAGAATGAGTTGAATGCGGAATGTCAGGCCGGTGCCGCAATAGAGCTGTGCCAGAGCGGTCAGGTGTCTGATTGCTGGCTGATCGGGCAGAAAATTCCGGAATTGCGCATAGGTCAGAGCACCGAGAATGATATAAAAATGGCTTGCTGCATGTTGCACGGAAGCGCCGATACAACTGTCAATACCAAGACGATATTGACCGTTAAGGAAGCTGCGCTCATCATCAGGTATTGTCTGCCAGTGCGGCTGAAATTCAGCTATTGCAACGGGGACGCTGAAAATATCTTCCAGAATGGCTTTGAGGCTGGCGGCATTCCGACGGTCTTCCGCAAATAGTGTTGCAAAACGGATGCTGAAATCAGGTTTTATATCAGTGTCAAAACCTGCTATCGCTGCGATGGCTTTGAGAAACGGATTATTCTTTCGCTCACGCCTGCGGCTTTGTTTATGTGCACTATATTTGGCGCTGGCCTCGACCAGTAAATCTGCGAGATGGCGCTGAAACAGTGCAATAAAATCAGCATAGGCATGGTTGCGGCTATTAGCTTGTGCCAGTGCAGTTTCTGTATAGGGTGGTGGCAGACATCCGGTCGCTCCCATTAGTGCGGCCAGCGTTGTCGCCATGTGACTGCCGTGCTGTTTGCTCTGTGCCGGTATGACCGGTAACGGGCTGAGTGACAGCAGTAATGGCATAGTCACGGCATCATCCGGTAATTGCTGACGTAACCGGCGATAGGCTACTGCAGTATCGTAACCGGAAACGGCAGGGACATGATCGGCTAAGGTGTTGTGCTTTGTTGTGATGCTCATCGGGCTTGTCCGTTCATACAGCGTCACGCACACAAGGATGGAACGGGAAACGGACAACTGGAGTGCTGAGATTTTCCAGCCAGGCTGTAACGCGGCTTAAGCTATTGACGGATGTGTAAAGGCTCAGAAACCGGTTGAGCACTGTGGTAAAAAGAAAAATCTCAGCCGGATTCAGGCTGTTGGCAGAAAAACGGATATGAAAATCAGTCGCTGCTGCAAAGCCCCCCTGCCTGATCCGGCACATAGACGGGCAAGGACTGATATTCTGAATGCTTTCAATAAATTTATGACCATCCGCATCGTCACCTTTTCTGTAGAGATACAAAATATCACGCAAGCTTTTACCACTGTCGCTGCCCGCGGAGAGATGGCTCAGACGCAAATGTGCAATGAATTTCCATAGTTGGTCACCGGAAAAGGGTTGTGAGACCGGAGGTGTAAAAGGCATCAGACAGCGGGCAGATGTAATTGCACTATGGGGGCTGGCCGGGAGGAGTTGCAGATTACCGGTATTATAGGGAAGCTGGGTTGGCATAATGCCATTGGTGCAAAGCGCCTCAATACGCGTGACGAATTGTTTGTTTGTGTCCAGTGCGCTGCCGCTGAAACTGATCCTGCAATCCTCTTCTTCATCCGCACAAGGATCCCGTACAAGTTGCCAGAATAAATTGTCGGTGCTGTGTGTTGCTTGTGCATGATAGACGGGATGGCAGATAACCACCGGCTCATTGCCGCTGAGAGCACTGACATGGTCAACGGAATGGATTTTCCGGCTTTTTCTGAACCGGTAATCCGGTACAAGGGCATATTGTTCACGCCGGCTGCTGACATGTATAGGTTCACAACGCTGCCTGAACAGATTGATCACCGGCGTGGTGTTGAGTGTCACACTATCCGGTGACAGCTGTTTTTGCAGAGTTGAATCCTGCCGGTTAAAATAAATCGTCAGTTGAGGGGCTTTACCACGCCAGTTTTCAAAACCGTCCACGTCGAAAAACAAAAATTTGCGTTTGAGAGCGAAAAACTCGCTTAGCAGGCGAAAACCGGCATTAAAATTGGCACTGGCGGGTAGCAGACTTTCATCATCATGAAATCCGGCCGGCCGGATATGATCCTGCGATAAAATGAGCGGTTTAGTGGTTCCTTCCGGATCGGATAGTTTTAAACCAATGCAGTTCGTAAAAAGTCGCATATAAAGCAGGCTTGCCTGATCCCATGCACCGGAAAGATGAAAACGTGTGGTTTTTAGCCCGGCGATACCAAGATTGCCCTCACGTTTAAGAGGGGCGAGGGTAATGATCAGTGCCGCTTGGGCTGTTGTAAACGAAGAGGGAGCCTGAAAGTTGGTCTCATAGCGAACAGATGCAATTTTTGCAGGTATAATATCAACGGCTTGTGTGGTTCTGAACCGGCATTGATCACCATGAATGGTATTGCTCAGCAATTGCAGACCGCGAGGCACATGCTGAACAATATTCAGATCCGGTGCGGGGCAGAGACTGACGAGGCTCATTGAAGGCTGGGGTGCAAGCAGATGCGGGTAAAGCGCATCAAGTAATCCGGCGGAGAGCTCCGGAAAACTATCTTCAAGCTTATGTCTGATCCGTGCAGCAGTGAAAGCGAAACTCTCGATCAGCCGCTCGACATGAGGATCATTGGCCAGACCATCTGCCAGCCGCAATTTTGCGGCCGCTTCCGGATGCTTCTGAGAAAATGTGGTTGCACGCCGTCGGAACGTCTGCAACTCATCATGATAGAGTGCCAGAAATTCTTTCGACATAAGGTTCTTCCAGTTGAATAAAACAGGATGAGAGATCAAGGACGGAGCGGAAAGCCAGTGTCTTATGCTCAAGAGAGTCGTACAATTCAGCTTCAATCACGAGTTCAAGTCGTCTTGGTGAGATACGTTTTTTTTCAGGAATGAATACGCTGATATGCCGCAAGCGCGGTTCAAAGATTGAGATTTGTTGTGCAATCATGGTCATGAATGCATCGCGAGCTGTTTCATCATCTACACTGACAATACTCATCTCCGGCACGCCGTAGCGGGTGAGTGCAGGCGTCAGATCATCGGATGAAACCGGAGCAGGCAAGCGACGGGTATTCAGTAAGGCGCTGAGATTGCGACGGATATTCTCTGTGATGGTACTTTGTGCAGCTGGATCCTGTTTTGTCAGCCGGTCAAAAACAGAAGGCGTGTGATGTGGTGTTTTCATGCTGCATATTCCTGAGCGGGGCGGCCGGAAGACAGCACAGGCGCATCAATCAGCAACCGGAATGTTGCATGTAAGGAATCCAGATACAGATGCGGCTGTAAGTCCAGCGCACAGCTGAAAAGGCCAGGGCGTCCGGCAATTTCGGTGACGCAAACACGGGAAGCGCGTAAAGGATAGCGGGCACGTAAGCCTGTATCGTGATTGAAGCCTGCCAGTGTATAGGTGAGCAGCCAGTCCTGCAGGCGGGTTTCCAAGGCTTCTCGGGTGACGTAATTACCGATTTCACTGCGCATAATCACTTTCAGACAATGGGCAAAACGCGAAACACAAAGCACATATTGCAGCATGGCGGACAGAGCCATGTTTTCATTAATTGCTCTGAACTGCCGGTTATCCGGCAGGAACAGACTCTGGCTGGCATTAAAAACCAGTCCCTGCAGCAGATAAGTTGTGGCAACGGGAATAATTCCCAGTGCACAAAACTGTTGCTGCTGGTCAGTTGTCAGGCGGATTTCAACAGGCGGCTGGCGTAAAAAAGGGTCAATTTCATCCGGAGGCTTATAAGGCGGCAAAGTATCTTCACCGATATATCCGCCTTCGAATGTCTGATCGCGGATACCATGGAGTTCGGAGAACCAACCATGCCGGATAAAATTTTGCATCACATTGAGTGCAAAAGCAAAAGCTCCGTTGCCCCAGCGCAATGTAGCGCCGTCAGGGGTAATTTTTTCTTCAAAGGCAAAGCCGTCCTGTCTTCTGCAATCCGCGGATTTATAAGGGCTGCGTAATAAAATACGTGGTGCTGTTAATCCGAGAAACCGGGTTTCTTCCTGCTGTCTTAATGCGTTCCAACGGATGAACTGCGTATCAGAGGTCAGGCTGATAAGATCGGGCAGGCGGTTTAAATCCTGATAATCAGAAAGCCCTGCCGCAGAGGGGGCTGCACCTGCCACGAAAGGGCAAAATGCAGCAGCAGCAATGGATGCAAGAGCGGTTAAGGTGCTTTCTGTATGTTCTGTTCTTTGCAGATCCGGTCCCAGCAGATAGTCGCCGATCAGCAAGCCGAAAGGCTCGCCGCCGGGCATGGCAAATTCCTGATTATAAATCAGTTCAAACAACCATGTATGATCAAACTCACAACGGCTGCAGTCCTGCGTAATCTCGTGCCAACTGACCGGCAGCACTTTCAGACGTACAGTGCTGTCCTGTGGCAATGCTGTGACCAGCAGTTGCAGCCCGCGCCACAGACACTCCGCAGCAATGAACTGCGGTGTCTGCATGATGGCGTTAACCTGAGCATTAATGCTTTGATCCAGCAGAACAATCACCCGCTCAGGGTCAATTGCTTTGTCGGGTTTCCTGCTGTGATCAGAGGCTGCAGCACACATTTCTGTCAGCCTTTTGTCGGAATGCGGGCAACGAGCCGCAATGATGTTGTGAGCTCTTCCATTTGCAGCCACGGGCGCATCCACGCGACGGCATTATAAGACCCCGGTTTGCCCGGAACTTCTTCAACGGCAATACTGGCATCACGCAGCGGATACTGAGCCCGGGTTTCTGCACTCGCATCGCTGTTGGCATTGACATAGTTTGAAATCCAGCGATTGAGCCAGATTTCGCAGTCTGCAGCCTCCATGAAGGAGCCGATCTTGTCACGTCCCAGCACTTTCAGAAAATGTGCAAAACGTGAGGTTGCCATAATATAGGGTAACCGCGCGGAAATAGCCGCATTACTGGTCGCAGCATAATCGTCATAGAGGCGGGGCTTTTGCGTAGTTTGTGCCCCGAAAAATACGGCATAATCAGTATTTTTGTAATGGCAGAGCGGGATAAAGCCGAGTTTACCAAGCTCTGCATCACGCCGGTCGGTAATACCGATTTCGGTCGGGCATTGCAGATCAATATCACCATTATCACTGATGAACGTATAAAGAGGCAGGTTCTCGGCTTTGCCTCCGTTCTCGGCACCACGGATTGCGGTACACCAGCTGTTTTTGGCAAAAGCGTCGGTTAATCGTGCACCCATCACATAGGCTGCGTTCATCCAGCAATAGTTCTCATGCGGTAACTGGCGCTGAGGATAGGTTGCTGTTTCATCAAAGTTGAACTCTTCGATTTTTGTGGCATTGGGTGCATAAGGCAGACGCGCCAGAACGCGTGGCATCGTCAAAATTATGAAACGTGAATCGTCTGTTTCACGGAAACTGCGCCATTTAATATACTCCGCAGTTTCAAAAATTTTTGCCATATCACGTGGCTTGCTGAGCTCACGATAATCATCAAAACCGAACATCGTAGGGGCTGCCGCAGCAATAAAAGGTGCAAAGGAGGCCGCAGCAACACCGGAAATATTACGCATCAGTTCAACATCTTCAGCCGAATTGCCGAAACTGTAATCGCCGATCAATGTGCCGATTGGTTCTCCGCCTGGTGTACCGAATTCCGCTTCATACACAGCTTTGAAAAAGTGCGACTGGTCAAATTCCACCGCGCGGGTCAGGTCTTTATGCAGCTCTTGTTTAGAAACATTGAGCATACGTAATTTCAGTTGTGTGCCGGTTTCGCTGTTTTGTACGAGATAATGCTGACCCCGCCAGCTGCCTTCCAGCTGACTGAACTCCGGCGCCTGCATAATGACGGAAAGCTGTCTGGAAATAAGGGCGTCCAGCCTGTCCACTGCCTCGCGGATGGTGAGGGCAAAATTGCGGTTAAATGTAACGGTTCCGGCTATTGCCTGACTGGTCAGCGCGCGCATCAGTCCTTCCACACGATCCGGAGCCGTTTGCTTCGTTACAGCCATAATCTGCGGAAGCAGAGCTTCTTCTTTCACATCTGTATTAATGGCAATATCAGCCTGTAATTCTGCATTCATGTCTGAAACCTCCTGATATGAAAGAAATTATTGAGCATTTTCTTCTGCAGTGATCTGCGGTGTGTCCTGTTCTTCAGGAGCAGGCTCTTCAGGAGATTGGGCGGAGAGTTCTGCGATGAGCTTTTCGAGATCAACCCGGTTTTGCAGCAGGTTCTCGAGCATGGTTTCGAGCTCCATAGACAGGTCTGCCTTGCTCATCAGATCCCGCAACATATTACGGATTTCGAGTAGTTTTTTCAGTTCAGGAACCTGATTGACAATTGCTGCGGGTTCAAAATCACTCATTTGCGTGAAACTGAGGGCGACCGGCAGTTCCGTGTCATTATTCTCCAGCATGTTCGGTACTCTGAGACTAACAGCCGGTGCGATATTGCGCATAACGTTATCAAAATTATCGCGGTCGATCTGAATAAATTTGCGCTCGTTGAACGGTTTAGAACGGTCACCGGCATTCCCCGAGAAATCACCAAGAACGCCGACGACAAAAGGCAGTTCTTTTACAACGGTCGCACCTTCAGTTTCGATTTCATATTTGATATGGACGCGCGGTTTCCGTACGCGGTCTATCTTGTCATATATACCAGTCACGTCCGGTCTCCTCTTATAGGTTAATGCGTTTCGGAAGTTGCGATCTGAATGCCCGCAGTGGTCAGAATGGCGCGGCGGGTATCATCATCGGCAAGTAAGTCTTCAAGCAGTGCGGCAAAGGGCAGGCGTCCGCGGCGGATCAGCGTTTCCAGAGCAGGGGCAATGGGAGATTGTGGTTCGTTTTGACGAAAAAACAGCGCGACATCGCCTAACAATTGCAGAGCCTGTTCACGATTAGTGACTGCTACAGCCGCACAAATCGCAGACGGGTTGGTCGCCGGACCATCTGTAGCAATGATGACTGCCGGATTTGGTTCTGCGGTTTCTCTGAAGCCCGCCAGATCATTGATGGCATGAACACATTCGTGCAAAACATTCAGTAAATTGGCAGAAGCAGGCGGATTGTCGGGATATAAAATTTCAAACTGTGCAATCATTGCCCGATAGGCTGTGATACAGGCAAGTATAGTATCACGCTGATGGCGCATGGCTGCATCGCCCGCATCATATACGGCTTGAGAGAGAGAGCGGAATGTCTCGTTTTCATTGCGATCTTGTATATTACTCTGATAATGCCACAGGCTGTGTGTGCCATACGGATATTGCGGAACCAGAGCACTGAGGCGTAAAGGCTGGATCAGAACACCTTCCCGCCCTTCACCGCTGAGTTCGGAAACCGGAGCCATCCAGTATTGCGGCATGTCCGCTGCAGGCTCCACAGAGTAGAGATTTGTTCCGTGTTGCTCTGTCAGCTCACTGATAAAACAGAAAACTTGTTCCAATCCGGCAAAACCTTCTAAACGCAGAGATGCCTCGGCCAGCCACCCACACAACTCTAAATCCGCGCAACCCTGATCAAAGAGCCGGGAAAGTTGCTGATGGATTGTTTTCCACTGATCAAGCATGGCAGAGGAAATGTCGCCATGCTTTTCCTTTTGCCGCGCTGCCATGCGTAGCTCTTTCGCGGAATAATAGAGATCACGGGCATCTGGAGTGTTGCGCGGATCTGCGATCAATTCTTTGTTGAGGTTAATATACATTTTCAAAAAGTTGCTTATTATTTTAATAATAATTGATTTTTGAATTTAAGTGGAAATTAAAATCGATCAATTCCAATTAATATTAAGCTATAAATTGTTATTTACTGTTTTTTATATAATTGTAATCTGTTTAAGTGATTTGAATTTATTATGAAATGATTTTTGAAATAAAATATCATGGGGTTATTTATATAATAAGCATGATATTTTAAAATATTTAAAGGATTTATGCGATGGGAATTTATCTTCATGTTGACGGCATTGAAGGCAGCGCAGAGCACGATAATCATAAACAATGGATTGAAATCGACGGGCTCGATTTCAGTATTGATCGTCATATTGGCGGCGTTGCCGGTGCTATCTCTAACCGTGAGGGTGTGCAGCCGGAGTTTAGCGCCCTGCGTTTCAATAAACGGTATGATAAGTCCAGCCTGAAGCTGAAACAGCTGGCGGCTTCCGGTCTGGCGTCCAAGAAAGTTGAAATTCACTTTGTGACGACAGGTAATCCGGGTGAGACCTATCTGGAAATCACGCTAAGCGATGCGCTGCTTTCCAGTTATAGGATGAGCGGTGGCATCGGGC
>JAIRVW010000426.1 GCA_031253705.1 Brucellaceae bacterium | reverse complement strand
TACCGGCTGTCGGTGACATCCATGCATGCGGATTAGGCTTGCCGCTATACGGACCTTCGGTAATGCCCATCGGCTCAACACCTTCCGAGACAACCACGCCCGGCACATCTTTCAGATGCTGGAAGAACTTCTCGAACCAGCGCTCCAGATTAAGGCCGTTCCAGAAAATCAGCTGCGCGTCCTGCGCCTTCATAATATCACCCGGTGTCGGCTGATAATCATGAATTTCAGCATTCGGCTTGGTGATGGATTCAACAATAGCGGCATCGCCTGCAACATTGCGCGCAATATCGGCAATCACAGTAAAAGTCGTTACAGCTTTAAATTTCTCTTTTGCCGTCGCAGGCACCACAACCAGCGCGGCAGAAAAAGCCGTACCGATCATACCGGCCAGCAGCACGCGCCTCATTTTGCTGAACATTGTCAACTCCTCGTCTCATTACCAGTTTTTAAATTGCAAATTTACAGATGCAAATGATTGTCAATTGCATATTAGGTACAGTGCTGCATCATATTTTGCAAGTGACAATCATTTGCAAATTGAGGTTCCGCAGTTCCCGTTGGCAATTTCCGGCTTGACGCAGCGCTCTGATTTGTCATTATGCAATTGCAAATCATTTGCAATAAAGGCGAAAACGAATGCTGGAAATTCCTGAAAGATTACGTGCACATTTGCGCTCACAACGCTTGCTGCAAACACAGGAGACCGCGCATATCCGCCATGTTTTGATCAATGCAGGCCTCAGACCAACCCGCCAGCGACTCATTCTCGGGCAATTCCTGCTCACCGGCACACATCAGCATATCTCCGCCGATGATCTCCATCTCACAGTCATGCATAATGGTTTCAGCATGTCGCTGGCGACAGTGTATAATGCACTCAACCAGTTTGCCGATGCCGGTCTCATCCGCAAAATCTCGGTCAGCGGGCAGCGCACATTCTTCGACACCAATGCGCATAATCACCAGCATTTCTATCTGGAAGACGAAGACCGCATGATTGATATCGGCGGCACACCGCTCACACTCGCAGCGCCCCCGCAGGCACCGGCGGGCTACACCATTACCAAAATCGATATTTTGGTGAGCCTGAAAAAAACGGATGATCCGGCGACGATATCTGAGCTGAAGAATTGTTCGGCATGCGGAGATTGCAGCGGTGCCTGTCACAGGCTCTGATCTGATCCGTCATCGCCTGATAAAAAGCGTCGCTTATGCGGCGCTTTTTTTGTGATCGCGATCCCGCAATACACAGACCAATCAGCAATAGTGAATGTTACAATTGTGTCACCTGCCTGATGTCTGCCTGTCACCAACGCAGTGTAGTGAACGCGCATTGGCGGTCTGTGTCCCCCGTTAGAAATACACATCCGCATCTTCTCTTCAAACTCTGTGAAGGAGCAGATCCATGCGGATTGTTCAGATTACCGATACTCATCTCAGCCCGTCCAAAGCCCATTTTACCAAAAACTGGCGTCCGCTTGTCGAGTGGCTGGAAGAGGTTCAGCCGGATCTCGTGATCCATACCGGTGATCTGGCCGTGGATGGTGCGGATTTTGACGATGATCTGACCTTCTGTGCTGATCTGCTCGGCGAGTTGAATATGCCGGTGCTCTGTGTGCCGGGTAATCACGATGTCGGCCATCTGCCTTCTTCCCTGCAGCCGGTCAATGATGAGCGTCTGGAACGCTGGCGCGATCTCGTCGGCCCTGACCGCTGGCTGCACGACCAGTCCGGCTGGCGTCTGATCGGCCTGAACAGCCTGCTGCTTGGCAGCGGCCATGCGGAAGAGGAAGAACAATTCCAATGGCTGGAAGACGCGTTGAAAGGTGCAAACGGCAATCCGGTCGCCATTTTTGCCCACAAGCCGCTTTTTGTTGATAGTCCGGATGAAGGTGACAGCGGATACTGGGGTGCTTCCCCGAAAGACCGCAAACGCCTGCTCGATCTGTTCAGCACCTATAATGTCCGCCTCTATGCCAGCGGCCATCTGCACCGCGCATGGGCCGGTCATCATCAGGGCATTTCCCTGATCTGGGGACCTTCCTCCGGCTTTATCGTCGGGCCGATGGAACGCGATTTGCCAGGTGAACGCATTGTCGGCGCTGTCATTCACACGCTAACCGATACAGTGCACAGCGAAATCACTGAGCTGACGCAGTTGCGTCCGTATCTGCTCGATGATGTCGTGCACGAAGTTTACCCGACGAGCCATACTGCCGTTATCACCACTCCCGCCGGTGCCGATGAAACGGAGCAGGCGTAATGGCACATTTCGCACTGAAAAATATCTCCAAATCCTTCGGCGATCAGCACATTCTCAAAGATGTGACGATTGAAGCAGAAGACGGTGAGTTCATTGCACTGGTCGGGCCTTCCGGTTGCGGAAAAAGCACGATTTTGCGCATTGCCGCCGGCTTAGAACATGCCGATGACGGCACAATCTGGCTGGGTCAGCGTAATATCACCGCCGCCCATCCCTCTGACCGCAATATTGCAATGGTATTTCAGTCCTATGCGCTCTATCCGCATCTGACAACGCGTGAGAATATCGCCGTGCCACTCGCCATGCGCGATCTGAGCACAATGGAACGCCTGCCGCTGATCGGCAACTGGATGCCGGGTCAGGCAACTAAACGCGCCGCCATTCAGCAACAGGTGCAGGCAACGGCGCAGAGCCTGAAGATCGATCACCTCCTAGACCGCAAGCCTGCACAAATGTCCGGCGGGCAACGCCAGCGCGTGGCACTGGCACGGGCTATGGTACGCCAGCCACAAGTCTTCCTGATGGATGAACCGCTCTCCAATCTCGATGCCAATTTACGTGTGCATACCCGTGCCGAAATTGTTGATCTGCATCGCCGCGCCGGCGTGCCAAGTCTTTATGTAACCCATGACCAGTCCGAAGCGCTGAGCATGGCCGACCGCGTTGCCGTGATGATCGGCGGCCATCTGCTGCAAATCGATACACCGGCCGAGATTTATAATAATCCGCGCCATATCGAAGTTGCCCGTTTCATCGGCAGTCCGAAAATCAATGTGCTGAGTGCCCGCGCCAGCGATCAGGGCATTATTCATTTTGCCGGAAAACCGGTTTTAAATCAGGTTGATATTCATGCCGGTTCTGCGCTCAGCGTGGCTATCCGCCCCGAGGATCTGCAAATCCGCCGCGCTAATGACAAGCCTGCAGAAAGAACGATCTCTGCCACTGTGGCACGTATTGAATTTCTCGGCTCCGAAGCACTGGTCTATCTCAATGCACCGGGTGCGCAAGAGTTACTCACCGCACGCAGTACCCCTGCATCGGTCGCAGAACTGCAACCGGATATGCCCGTCCATCTGACTTTTGAGCCGAATAAAGCCTTGCTGTTTGATACGGAAGGTCATCGTCTGCGCAAACTCTCCCACACAGTTGCCGGGCGCATCAAGGCAGACAGCCATGTCTGACATTGCGCAAAGCTTCTCTCCTGTAATGACCGCGCGTGAAGCGGCTGATGCGGCACGCAAACGCGAAGAGCGGCTGGCATGGAAACTGATGGCACCTGCCGCTTCACTGGTACTGTTATTTATTCTGCTGCCGACACTGGCTGTGCTCTATCTCAGCTTCACCAATTTTGAGCTCGGTTATACGGATTACGAATTTATCGGTCTGGAAAATTACATTGAGCTTTTCAAAGACCGTACATTCCGCATTTCCCTGCAAAATACCGCGATTTATACGCTGATCGTCACGCCGGTTTCCGTTTTTCTCGGATTAGGTGCAGCTCTGCTGATTGAGAGTGAAACACGCGGCAAAGCCTTTTTCCGCACGGTTTACTTTCTGCCTGTTGCCTCGCTGCTCGTGGCTATGGCTACTGTCTGGCAATATCTGCTGCACCCGACTATGGGGCCGGTGAATGCCATGCTCGGCCTGTTAGGCATCGACGGACCAAACTGGCTCGGCAGTTCCTCCACCGTTCTGCCAAGCCTTGCCATGATCGGTATCTGGCAATCGGTTGGTTTCAATATGGTGCTGTTTCTCGCCGGTCTCACCGCTATTCCGCGCGAACTTTACGCCGCGGCAGAAATGGACGGCGCTAAAAGCGCATGGGAGCGCTTCCGCTTGGTGACATGGCCGCTGCTCGGCCCCACCACACTTTTTGTCATTACCATCAGTGTCATCAATTCCGTCAAAGTCTTTGAATCGGTCAAAACCCTCACACAGGGCGGGCCAAACAAGGCCTCGGAAGTGCTGCTGCATACGATCTATCAGGAAGGCTTTGTGTTCCTGCGTGTCGGCTATGCTTCCGCCATGACCGTGATCTTCCTTATGGTGCTGATCGTGATGATGTTGCTGCAATATCGCGTGCTTGACCGCCGCGTGCATTATTAAGAGGCGGAAATCATGTCTGTCTTACGCTTTACCCGTCTCGGCATTCTTTGTTTCGGTGCGTTGCTGTTTCTCGCGCCCTATATCTGGATGCTATCCACGGCTGCCAAATCGCAGTCTGATATTTTCTCCTCATCGCTCAATCTCATTCCGCAGAACTGGGCGCTGATTGAAAATATCACCAAGGCCTTTTCCCGTGTGCCAATGGGATTGTTGCTGTTCAACGGTCTGCTGGTCTGCGGCATTATTCTGGTGGTTCAGGTCATCATTGCGATCCCTTGCGCCTATGCCATGGCCAAGCTGCGCTTCCGTGCAGCACAGGTGATGATGAGCGCCGTAATGCT
>JAIRVW010000414.1 GCA_031253705.1 Brucellaceae bacterium | reverse complement strand
TGGTTCAGAAGGGTACATTGCATCCGGGTGAAATCATCATCGCCGGCAGTGCATGGGGTCGCGTTCGCGCCCTCGTCAATGACCATGGCGACCATGTGAAAGAAGCATCCCCTGCAATGCCGGTGGAAATTCTCGGTCTGTCCGGTACTCCGCAGGCCGGTGACCGCTTTGCGGTTGTTGCCAACGAAGCCAAGGCGCGCGAAATTTCTGAATACCGTCAGCGTCTGGCCCGCGATAAGGCTGTTGCCCGTCAGGCAGGCTCGCGCGGTTCCCTTGAGCAGATGATGTCTAATCTGCAGTCGAGCGGTCTCAAAGAGTTCCCGCTGGTTATCAAGGGTGACGTGCAGGGTTCGGTTGAAGCGATTATCGCTTCGCTCGACAAACTCGGCACTGATGAAGTTCGTGCACGTATCGTTCATTCGGGTGCCGGTGGTATCACAGAAAGCGATATCTCGCTGGCTGAAGCATCGAATGCCGCGATCATCGGCTTCAACGTCCGCGCCAATAAACAGGCTCGTGATGCCGCCGAACAGCAGGGTATCGAAATTCGCTACTACAACATCATCTATGATCTGATTGATGATGTGAAAGCAGCGATGTCCGGTCTTCTGCCGCCGGAACGTCGTGAAACCTTCATCGGTAACGCTGAAATTCTCGAAGTCTTCAACATCACCAAAGTCGGTAAAGTCGCCGGTTGCCGTGTTGTTGACGGTAAAGTCGAGCGTGGCGCCGGTGTACGCCTTATCCGCGACAACGTGGTTATTCACGAAGGCAAGCTCAAGACACTCAAGCGCTTCAAGGACGAAGTTGCGGAAGTGCCGATGGGTCAGGAATGCGGTATGGCATTTGAAAACTACGAAGATGTACGCGCAGGCGACATCATCGAAGCGTTCCGCGTTGAGATGATCACGCGTACGCTGTAATCAGCAAAGCAGCGGCAGTTTTGATAACTGCCGCTGCTTCATTTCTCGGGCGGTTTACCCTCATCTTCGACATAGGACCGCTCTGAATTTTTAATTGGCCGCATTGTCATAATTGTCAGGCTGTATCAGTCTGATTGTGAACAGGATGGAAGCCTCACCGGCTTTTCCGCAATCATACAATTTGTGCAGTTGCCGACCGATATTTGGCTCAGATTTTGGAGTCCCCATGTCCCGTTTTTCTTCCACAGGACCATCACAGCGTCAGTTGCGCGTCGGCGAACAGGTTCGTCATGCCGTGGCTCAGGTGCTGTCGCGCGGCGAAATCCGTGACGATGTTCTGAATAATACTGTTGTTTCCATTACCGAAGTGCGCATGTCACCGGATTTGAAAATTGCGACCTGCTTTATCAGCATCGTCGGCAATACAGATGCGCAGACTGTTATCAAAGCACTGGCAAATAATGCGAAATTCCTGCGCGGTCGCGTTGCACCGCAATTGCGCCAGATGAAATATATGCCGGAATTCCGCTTCCGTCCGGATACCAGCTTCGACAATTTTGCCAAGATTGATGCTCTGCTGCGCTCACCGGAAGTTGCGCGCGATCTGCAGAATGACGACAGCGACACAGATACCACGCAAGAAAACGAGAATAACGGCTGATGGCACGCAGAGGTAAGAAAAAAGGCCGTCCGGTCTCCGGATGGGTGATTTTTGACAAGCCGAAAGGCATGGGCTCGACCGAGGCCGTATCGAAAATCAAATGGCTTTTCAGCGCTGAAAAAGCCGGTCATGCCGGCACATTGGATCCGCTTGCCTCCGGCATGTTGCCGATTGCTCTGGGTGAAGCCACCAAAACCGTGCCTTATGTGATGGATGGCAGCAAAATCTATTCCTTCACTGTGACATGGGGCGAAGAGCGCTCAACGGATGATCTGGAAGGTCCTGTCACCAAAACCTCTGACAAACGCCCGACAGAAGATGAAATTCTGGCCTTGCTGCCGAATTATACCGGCATCATTCAGCAGACCCCGCCGCAATTCTCCGCCATTAAAATTGACGGTGAGCGCGCCTATGATCTGGCACGCGGTGGCGAAACTGTCGCTATTCCTTCCCGTGAAGTCGAGATTTTTCAGCTTGAACTGGTTGAGATCAACGAAGCCGGACAGGCCGTGTTTGAAGTTGAATGCGGCAAGGGCACTTATGTGCGCTCGCTCGCCCGCGATATGGGACGCGATCTCGGCTGCCTCGGCCATATTGCGGAACTGCGCCGTCTGGAAGTTGCACCTTTCAACGAAGATGATTTCGTGACTCTGCAGGAACTGGAAGCCGCATGGCCGCCGTTGCCGCCGAAATCAGATGATGAAGATGCAGAACCTGCGCCTGCAGCGCCTCGTGATTTCTCTGCCCTTGATGATTTTATCATCGACACCGGAGCGGCACTGGAAGATCTGGTGCAGGTTGCACTTTCCGATGATCAGGCGCATCGTGTACGCATGGGCAATCCGGTGATCTTACGCGGTCGCGATGCGCCGCTGGAAGCCGATGAGGTTTGCGCCAATCACAAGAGCCGCCTGCTGGCTATCGGTTATATTGAACAAGGTATGTTCAAACCGAAACGGGTTTTCACCTGTTAAACCAGCTTCTCCGGTTAAGACGACTTTATTAAAAAGCCTGCATTGCAGGCTTTTTTGAAATGTGTCTGGAAATAAGCCACAGTTTCGATTATATGATCGTCAGGTTCTGTATATGGCATTACCCAATGCTGACTATGCTGAACTGAAATAAACGGCCCCGGCTGGACGACATCTTGGCCGCGGGCGACTTTTCTCCTCTTCAACAAAAAGGACATTCCGATGTCGATTACTGCTGAACGCAAACAGGCTCTTATCAAATAATATGCAACCAAAGAAGGTGATACCGGTTCTCCTGAAGTACAGGTAGCCGTTCTTTCGGAACGCATTTCCAACCTGACCGATCACTTTAAAGGCCACAAGAATGACAACCATTCCCGTCGTGGTCTTCTGAAAATGGTTTCCCAGCGCCGCACTCTGCTCGACTACCTCAAAGGTGTTGACGAAGCGCGCTACCAGAGCCTGATCGGCCGTCTCGGCCTGCGCCGCTAAGCGCATAGTCCGGCGAGAACCTTTACGGTTTTCGCCGGAACTTTTACCGGAGTATTTTATCACAAAACCTCCGGAAACAGGGTACGAGACTTCAACGGTCTGAAAGCTCTGAATTTGTAAAATACTGCATTATTTATGCGCTTCAGCGCAAAAACAAAATTATGCAGCAGGGCTTTAACAAAAACGTCGTAAAAGCCCGATATGGAACTGTATTGAACAGGTTCCGCAGGCAGGATTGCAGGCAGCTCGTCCTTTACCCGAGCTTCCCGCTGTCTTGCCCGCTCCCTGTTCCAAACCGGAATAGCACATGCGCTGACATCAGCGCAGGACATAAATATTCCAAACCAAGGACAAGATATGTTCAACACTCATAAAGTTGAAATCGAATGGGGCGGCCGTCCGCTCATTCTCGAAACCGGCAAAGTCGCCCGTCAGGCAGACGGCGCGGTTATCGCCACTTACGGTGAAACAATGGTACTGGCGACCGTTGTATCGGCTAAAGAGCCAAAGCCGGGTCAGGACTTTTTCCCTCTGACTGTAAACTATCAGGAAAAAGCCTATGCAGCCGGTCGTATTCCTGGCGGTTATTTCAAGCGTGAAGGCCGTCCGAGCGAAAACGAAACTCTGGTTTCCCGCCTGATCGACCGTCCGATCCGCCCGCTGTTTGCTGACGGCTACAAGAACGACACACAGGTTGTTATCACCGTTATTCAGCACGATCTGGAAAACAATCCGGACGTATTGTCGATGGTTGCCGCTTCCGCTGCCCTCACCCTTTCCGGCGTTCCTTTCATGGGCCCGATCGGTGCTTCACGCGTTGGCTATATCAACGGCGAATATGTTCTGAACCCGCATCTCGACGAAATGGCTGAATCCAAACTGGATCTGGTTGTTGCCGGTACTTCCGACGCTGTTCTGATGGTTGAATCCGAAGCGCAGGAACTCTCTGAAGAAGTGATGCTCGGCGCTGTTGTATTCGGTCAGAAAGGCTTCCAGCCTGTGATCGATGCGATCATCAGCCTTGCTGAAGTTGCTGCTAAAGAACCACGTGATTTCCAGCCGGAAGACCTGTCTGCTCCTGAAGCAGCAATGCTGGCAATCATCGAAGACGATCTGCGCTCAGCTTACAAAATCATCGACAAGCAGGCTCGTTATGCCGCTGTTGATGCTGCCAAAGCTAAAGTTAAAGCCCATTTTCTGCCGGAAGATGCTGAAACAACCGAATATAGCGCTGAGCAGATCGGTACTGTTTTCAAATCCCTGCAGGCGAAAATCGTTCGCTGGAACATTCTGGATACCGGCAGCCGCATCGACGGCCGTGATCTGGTAACCGTTCGTCCGATCGTATCGGAAGTCGGCCTTCTGCCACGCACCCACGGTTCGGCTCTGTTCACCCGCGGTGAAACACAGGCGATCGTTGTTGCAACACTGGGTACCGGTGAAGATGAACAGTTCATCGACACACTGACCGGTCTGCAGAAAGAAACCTTCCTGCTGCACTACAACTTCCCGCCATATTCCGTTGGCGAAACCGGTCGTATGGGCTCCCCTGGCCGTCGCGAAATCGGTCACGGCAAGCTGGCATGGCGCGCAATTCATCCGATGCTGCCTGCCAAAGAACAGTTCCCGTACACACTGCGTGCGGTTTCTGAAATCACTGAATCCAACGGTTCGTCCTCCATGGCAACCGTATGCGGCACCTCGCTGGCGCTGATGGATGCCGGTGTGCCTCTGACCCGTCCTGTAGCCGGTATTGCTATGGGTCTGATCAAAGAAGGCGAGCGCTTTGCAGTTCTCTCCGATATCCTTGGTGACGAAGATCACCTCGGCGATATGGATTTCAAGGTAGCCGGTACTGAAAACGGTATCACTGCCCTGCAGATGGATATCAAGATCGACGGTATTACCGAAGAGATCATGAAAGTCGCTCTGGAACAGGCTAAAGGCGGCCGCGTTCACATCCTCGGCGAAATGGCGAAAGCACTGTCCGGCGCCCGCGCTGAACTTGGTGAATTCGCACCACGCATCGAAGTGATGAACATTCCGACCGACAAGATCCGTGATGTTATCGGTTCCGGCGGTAAAGTTATCCGCGAAATCGTTGAAAAGACCGGCGCCAAGATCAACATCGAAGATGACGGCACAGTCAAAATTGCTTCTTCTTCCGCTAAAGAAATTGAAGCCGCGAAGAAATGGATCCACTCCATTGTTGCTGAACCGGAAATCGGCGAAATCTACGAAGGTACAGTTGTTAAAACTGCTGACTTCGGCGCATTCGTCAACTTCTTCGGTCCGCGCGATGGTCTGGTACACATCTCGCAGCTGGCTGCAGACCGCGTTGCCAAGACCACCGATGTGGTTAAGGAAGGCCAGAAGGTCTGGGTTAAACTGATGGGCTTTGATGAGCGCGGTAAAGTGCGCCTGTCGATGAAAGTCGTTGATCAGGAAACCGGCAAGGAAATCGTTGCCGAGAAAAAAGAAGAAACTGCAGCTGAATAAGCCGGAGCATTTCACAGTCAGGTTGGATCAACTTAACAGCTGTGATGATGTGGCCAAATAAGAATCCGGAGCGGGTGCATAGCTCATGCTTAAACGCCACCGCTCCGGTTTCGGGTTTCAGAAAGCCCCGCATGATAACATGCGGGGCTTTTCATTTGAGCTGACAGCAAATGTCATCAGATGCTGTGTTATCTCAGATAATTTCGTCAAATACGGTCTCAGAACCGGTTTCCTTTTTGCAGCCAGGCTTCCTGATGCGCGCAATCGACAATTGCCTGCGCTTCATTGACAGCCATGCCCAACAAATAACCAAGAAATTCCTGTTTGCTCGTATGAGACTGCGCAATCATCGTATTCAGATGTAATAAGTGCGCCTGATGTTCCGGCAAACATGTTGCATAACATTCCGGCTGACAGCATTTACGTGCCATAGTACTACTCTCCCCCGCGAGCAACACCGACCTGTATTGTCTTTTGCGCGCATCTTATCCGAAAACCGTTTACACTTTTCGGGACACACTATGGTTTCGTCTTCTAAACAATAACAAATTCAATATAATATCTGCCAAAATCCACCTACTGTCATCCTTCTCAGGTGGCAAAGACAAAGAAATTTCATGATTACCGGCGCGCAAAATACCCTCTTTCTGCCTTTTGAGAATGAAACACTCGATTTACCGCAGGCAAGAGAAAAATATCTCTGTTTCGGCATCAGTGCCGATACGACTTTAGATGCTCAATGGAAGCAGGTACTGCATTGCATTCAGCCATCAAGGCCGGAATGGCTGGCACTCAATAAAGCCGGTTTTCAGGTTACGCCGCAGGTCAGCGAAACTGAGACCTATGACGGCGGCATGATTTTGCTCGGTAAACA
>JAIRVW010000379.1 GCA_031253705.1 Brucellaceae bacterium | reverse complement strand
CAGGCGATGTCTGGCATCTGACATTGCTGGATTTGCGCTCGGGCAAAACCAGTGAAATCACCACGCGCCTGTTGGTCAATGCGGCGGGGCCATGGGTTGACCGTGTGCTTGCCGGTGTGGAAGGTCTGACCGAGGTGCATAATGTGCGCTTGGTGCAGGGCAGTCACATCGTGGTGCGTAAGAAATTCGATGGTGACCGCTCTTATTTCTTCCAGAATAATGACGGCCGTATCATTTTCGCTATTCCTTATGAAAATGATTTCACACTGATCGGCACCACGGATCAGGACTATCACGGTGATCCGGCGAAAGTGGAAATCACTGACAGTGAGAGTGATTATTTGTGCTCTGCCGCAAGTGAGTATTTCCGCGAACCGGTAAAGCGCGAAGATATTGTCTGGGCTTATTCCGGTGTTCGTCCGCTCTATGATGACGGGGCGGATAAAGCGCAGGAAGCAACGCGTGACTATGTGCTGAAAGAAGATGCCGGTGAGGGTAAAGCACCGCTGATCAATATTTTCGGTGGCAAGATCACGACCTATCGTCGTTTGTCTGAGCATATGATGCAGAAAATCGAGCATTTTCTCGGCAAAAAAGGTGCGCCGTGGACAAATAAAGCGCCATTGCCGGGCGGTGATTTTCCGGTGCAGGATTTTAGCCGGATGAGCGCAAAGCTTGGCACGCATTATCCTTTTCTGACGCCATCCCATGCGGCACGTTTGTTCCGCATGTATGGTACGCGCGCGCAGTGGATTCTGGGCAATGCCACAGATTATAAAGATCTCGGCCAGCATTTTGGCGCTGATCTTTATGAGGTTGAAGTGCGCTATATGATGGTGCAGGAATGGGCGCTGACCGCAGAGGATATTGTCTGGCGGCGCAGTAAACGCGGGCTGGTCATGACGGCAAGCGAGATCGCTGCTCTGGATCAGTTCATGAAAACCGAAACCGGTTATGATGAAAAAGCAGCGTAACGCTGCCCATATTGCCCGCTTTTGATTTTACACCGCAGCAGGAAATTCCGGCTGCGGTGTTTGCTTTTACAGCCATAGTTTCTCCTCCTTTGAGTTTCATGCTGATGTTCTTCACAGCAGCATGAAACTGGACTATCATTTCCCCATAGACTCTGAATGAAGCACAAGAGCAGTTTTCATTTTGACAGATGTTTGGATGCAGAAAACCGCTCTATCTCTTTGTATTACGCAGTTTCGAACGGAAAACCGTAAACACTTTTCCTGAAACTGCTCTGAGGAGCAGCCGATGAGCATTCAGTCAGGCGAAATAGCCGCCGCGGCAGGTCAGTCAGTCTTTACCGCTCATGCGGAGCGGGTTCACTCCGCCATTCGTGGTAACGGAGCCGCGCGGTCTGCTCTTGTTGCCTCATGGCAGCGCTCTGCCCGCCTGCATGGCCTGAAGCCGCAGGATTCCGGCAAACCGCAAACCATTACTGCACAAAAACTGCGTGAAGTTCAGGAATATGTTGAGCCGCTGACCCATCTGGCACAGCCGGTGCTGGACCGGTTGTTTCAGTCCGTTGGCGGTATCGGCTGTTGTGTATTGCTGGCTGACGGTACTGGTGTGCCGGTGGAACGGCGCGGTGCTGTTGCCGATGATGATGTGTTTCATCAATGGGGTCTGTGGACGGGTGCTGTCTGGAGTGAAGCCTGTGAAGGCACCAATGGCATCGGCACCTGTATTGTTGAACAGCGCGCGGTGACAATACACCGCGATCAGCATTTTCATGCCAGAAATGCGGGGCTTTCCTGCTCGGTCGCACCAATTCATGATCATACGGGACGGCTGGTTGCGGTGCTGGATGTATCGTCTTGCCGGTCCGATCTGACAGAGGCCTATGCAGGTTTAATTTTTGCCGCGGTGAATGACGCGGCACGTAAGATTGAGACAGATTATTTCCGCTATCATTTCCAGAAAGCCCGCATTGTTCTGGCACCTGTTGCTGAGCATAACAGCGGGGCACTGCTGGCAATTGACCGCGATGATATGGTGATCGGTGCCAGCCGCTCCGCGCGTCTGGCACTGGGACTTGGCGAAGACGGGTTGCGAGATCCGGTGCCCGCAGCAGACTTTTTCGGAACGCTGGCCGAACAAGACACAGATATGGCTGAAGCTGAGCGCGGTGTCATTATCCGCGCCCTTGCACGGGCTGAGGGGAAAATTTCTTCGGCTGCGAAAATCCTTGGCATGAGCCGTGCAACCCTGCACCGCAAGCTCAACCGTTTGCAGATCAGGCGAAACGGCTGAGCTGCAAAACGATTTTATAAACTGTCTCATTCTTGCGACATTGCGGACAAGTGTTTGTCGGGAGGACTCCGCTGGCCTCATGACAAGCAGCGTATTTCCCGCAACATTATTTGTGAGTTCAGGCACATCTATCTGAGGAGAGATAGCGTGCCGTGACTGAACGAGAAACAGGGAGAGAGACAATGAACAAGGTTGAAGTAAGCCGTACAGTTCATCCGAAATTTGCCAAGCGCTATGGCAATTTTATCGGCGGCAAATGGGTTGAGCCGAAATCCGGACGTTATTTCGAGAATATTTCACCGGTCAACGGGCAGGTTCTTTGCGAGATTGCCCGCTCTGATGCTGCGGATGTGGAACTGGCACTGGATGCCGCTCACGCCGCTAAAGATGCATGGGGACGTACGAGTGCCGCAGAACGTGCGCTGATCCTCAATAAAATCGCTGACCGGATGCAGGACAATCTGGCGCTGCTGGCCGAAGCCGAAACCTGGGATAACGGCAAGCCGATCCGCGAAACCACCAATGCCGATATGCCGCTGGCGATTGACCATTTCCGCTATTTTGCCGGTGCTATCCGTGCGCAGGAAGGCGGCATTTCCGAGATTGATCATGATACGGTCGCCTATCACTTCCATGAGCCGCTGGGCGTGGTCGGGCAGATTATTCCGTGGAACTTCCCGATCTTGATGGCCGTCTGGAAATTGGCACCGGCATTGGCTGCCGGTAACTGTGTGGTGCTGAAACCGGCTGAACAGACACCGGCTTCCATTCTGGTGCTGGCTGAGCTGATCGGTGATCTGTTGCCTGCCGGTGTGCTGAATATTGTCAATGGTTTCGGCCTTGAAGCCGGTAAACCACTGGCGTCCAGCCCGCGCATTGCCAAAATCGCCTTTACCGGTGAAACCACAACCGGTCGCCTGATTATGCAATATGCCAGCCAGAATCTCATTCCGGTGACACTGGAGTTGGGTGGTAAATCGCCGAATATCTTCTTTGAAGATGTGACAGCGGAA
>JAIRVW010000321.1 GCA_031253705.1 Brucellaceae bacterium | reverse complement strand
AGCGCGGATGCGTGAATACCGGCCTTGGTGGCAAAAGCAGAACTGCCGGTAAAAGCGGCCTGATCATCCGGCGCACGGTTGAGAATATCATCAAAAGTACGCGACAGTTTCGTGATGCCCGCCAGAGCATCCATGCTGATGCCGACTTCAAACCGGTCTGCCCAATAAGGTTTCAGCATCAAAGTCGGGATCAGTGTAACCAGATTGGCATTGCCGCAGCGCTCGCCGATACCGTTGAGTGTGCCCTGCACCTGCCGAACACCAGCATCAATCGCAGCCAGCGAGACAGCTACGGCCTGCTCGGTATCATTATGGGCATGAATGCCGAGACATTCACCCGGCACAGCAGCTTTAACCGCATTGACGATATCGCCAACTTCATTCGGCTGCGTCCCGCCATTGGTATCGCACAGCACCACCCAGCGCGCGCCGGCACTATAAGCCGCTTTGGCGCAGGCCAGTGCATATTGCGGATTGGCTTTGAAACCATCGAAGAAATGCTCGCAATCGACAATACATTCCTTACCGGCCATACGGGCAGCGGTGACCGAAGATGTGATGGATTCCAGATTATCTTCCAGCGAACAGCCAAGCGCCAGATGCACATGATAGTCCCAGCTTTTGGCAACATAGGTGATAACATCACTCGAAGCCTGTAACAGCACAGACATGCCCGGATCATTGGAGGTGGAAACACCCGGACGCTTGGTCATACCAAAGGCAGCGAATTTCGCTTTTGCCGTGTGTTTACGCTGAAAAAAGCTCGTATCTGTCGGGTTTGCACCCGGATAACCGCCCTCAACATAGTCCATGCCGAAATCATCGAGCATGGCAGCAATGGCTTTCTTGTCAGACACTGAAAAATCAATACCCGGTGTCTGCTGGCCATCGCGCAGGGTGGTATCATAAATATAGATACGCTCTTTTTTCATTGTTGTTCTTTCCTCCATATCCGTATTTATGCCTGAGATTTACACATGGCCTTGCGGCCATGTTTCCGTATCGTGGTCAGGGTGCTGGTAAGACACCATGGTGCGCACGAATTCCGCGCTTTCAGGATCACGCTCTGTCGTATAGGCAGGCAAAGCTTCCAGTTCGGTCAGGTAAGGCAGTTTGCCTTCCAGCCCCCATTGCACCACCGGCACAATCCTGTCCGGATGATCAAAGGCGGCAATCGAAAGCGCCAGCCCGTCCGGTGCTTCATAGGTCAAAGGCGTACCGCAATCGGCACAAAAGCCGCGCTCGACATGGTTGGACGATCGGAACAATTTCCGTGCCCCGCGCGTCCATTCCAATGTGCCTTCCTCAACGGAGACCAGCGGCGCGTAATAATTGCCGAAGGCCTTCTGGCACATCCGGCAATGGCAGATGGACGCGTTGCCCAACTGCCCTTTTACGCGAAAACGCACCGCACCACACTGACAGCCGCCGCTGGCGACCGGTTTTTCACTCAGCGCTTCACTTCCCATGTTGTCACCCGTTCTCCCGTAGCCGGATCTTTGCCATCCTTGAGCTGGACATTCTGCGTCAGCAATGAGTCACGAATGCGGTCAGCTTCCGCCCAGTTTTTCGCATTAATGAATGCCAGACGCTCAGCGATCTGTCTTTCAACATCTGCTGTGTCGACATCTGCCGCATTGCTGAACAGATATTGCGCAGCTTCCGCCAGCAATTGCGCATCATAGAGGCCAAGCAGATTGAGACCGGAAACCAGTGTTGCAACATCGCCCTGCTTATAGGCTTTGCGTAATTCTGTGAGTGCTGCCCATGTGTTCAGATCATCCCCAACGGCGCTGACAAAGACCTCTGCCTTTTCTGCAGATGCTGCAACCGGCTGGCCGGAAATCGCCTGATACCATTTTGTCAGCTCATCACCGGATTCATTCAGACGCTGCTGTGTCCAGTTGATCGGCTCACGGTAATGGGTCTGCAACATTGAGAGACGTGCAGCCATACCGACCCAGCGTCGACGAAAGTCTTCCGGCGCATCTGTTCCCGACAATTGCGGCATATCTGATTTCAGCACATCATCGATGGTGATGAAATTGCCCAGAGACTTGGACATTTTCTGACCTTCAACCTGCAGAAAACCGTTATGCATCCAGATATTGGCCATACGTTCTGAACCAAACGCGCAGCATGACTGAGCAAGCTCGTTTTCATGATGCGGGAATACCAGATCAATACCGCCGGCATGAATGTCGAAAGTGTTTTTCAGCGGATCATCGCATTTCAGACCGCCGCCAAACGGCTCCAGCAGTTTCGCCATCGACATGGCGGAGCACTCAATATGCCAGCCCGGACGACCATTAACAGCAATACCTGCCGGAGACGGCCAGCCCGGCTGTCCCTGCTCAGACGGCTTCCACAGCACGAAATCCATCTCGTCACGCTTATAGGATGCCACGTCCACACGCGCACCAGCGATCATCTCATCCAGTGAACGGCGGGCAAGCGTACCGTAACGGGGACCATGCTCTCCGGTCATGCTTTTAACGGCAAACAGCACATGATCATCGGCCACATAAGCATGACCGCGCTCAATCAGACGCTCGATCAGCTGACGCATTTCTTCGAGATGTTCGGTTGCACGCGGCTGGCTGGACGGCTCGAGATTGCCAAGCGCTGTCACATCGCTCTGAAACTGCGCTGCGGTGCTTTCAGTCACTTTGCGGATGGCTTCATTGAGCGGCAGATCAGGATAATCGCGCACGGCACGGGCATTGATCTTGTCGTCCACATCCGTGAGGTTTCGCGCATAGGTCACATGCTTTTCGCCATAGATATGGCGCAGCAGGCGGAACAGCACGTCAAACACGATCACTGGACGCGCATTGCCGATATGGGCAAAGTCATAAACGGTAGGGCCGCAGACATACATGCGCACATGATCAGGATTAATAGGAACAAAGTCCTCTTTCCTGCGGGTCAGCGTATTATACAAACGCAATTCTGTGGCAGACATCTGACTTCCCTTTAAGATCAGTTTTCAAAGCACAAACAAGACTTGCGCAGCCTGCTGGCCGGTGCATTTGTCTGCTTCAAAAGGAAAAGGAAGACGAAAACATCCGAGCCAGCAATCTGCTAGCGAATAATGACCGCAATAATACAAGTGGTGTTTGCGAATGGTGTTTTCATGACAGCACTTATCTCTCTGATCCTGTGCCGCGTCAAGAGAGCCTCAGAGATTTTTACAAAGAAGCTTTATCGCTGCATGGGTAATAAACGCCGTGACAATACCCAGATTTGCACCCGAATTTGCACATTTCCGGCCATGCTTCAGTCCTAATTTTCACGATACTGAGAAGAGTGAGAAAGGGAAGGAAACATCATGCAGAATACATTCAGCACATATAAAAAAGACCAGCTTGCAGAACATTACCGCGCGATTGGTCCTGCCTCGCTGGTGGCAGCTCTCAGATCTGCTCCGCGCAGCCACTGCGACGAGAAGCGGCTGCACGTCTCTTATCTGCCGTCGGACAAAGCCTTACGGCCACAACAGGCGGCTAAGTAGACTGAACGCGATCGCCCACATGATGACGCCAATAATGCAGTCGAGAATACGCCATGCAGACGGCTTGGCGAAAAACGGCTGCAACAGACGCGCACCATAGCCGAGCGAGAAAAACCAGACAAATGAAGCTGTTATCGCGCCAAGACCATAGGCCAGCCGTGCCTCGCCTTCAAAGCGGGCAGAAAGACTGCCGACCAGCACAACCGTATCAAGATAGACATGCGGGTTGAGAAAAGTCAGTGCCAGACAGGTGCCTACTGCAACCTTGAGACTGACAGCCCCCTCATTGGCCGCACGCAGCCCGTCGGGATGCATCGCACGGCGAAAAGCCGACAAGCCGTACCAGAACAGAAAAGCCGCACCGCCGATGGTCACCACCATGATCAGCGAAGGCGATTGCGCGATTAAAGTGCCAAGTCCGGCAACGCCTGCGGCAATCAGCAAGGCATCAGACAGAGCACAAATCAGACAAAGGATAAAGACATGCTGACGCAGCAATCCCTGTCTTAAAATATAGGCATTTTGCGCACCGATAGCGACAATCAAAGATAGCCCGAGCAGAAAGCCCGAAATTGCTGCAGTTCCCACGACAGATCCGTTCTTCTCAGATTAACGCGCATCTTATCCGAAAACCGGCCACCACTTTTCGGGATGCGCTGTAGATTATGTTTTTGAAAAATTTAATCAAAACATACTGAACTGATCGTCATTGTCATCTGTTTTCTTTTTTGCAGCAGGCTTTTTAGGTTTAGCCGGTTTTTTGACAATTGGTTCCTGAGAAACCGCCAGTTCTTCCGCCGGCTCATGCACATCTGTGCCAAAATTACGGGCATTATTGATTTTGCCGGATACAGGAATCGCCTCGAAAAAATCATCCTGCACCGGCTTGAGCAAATGCTGCACATCCTTGGCGCGGTTGCGCTTGCAATCCAGCCATTCCTGATAGTCTTCCGGACGGATCACCAGCGGCAAACGATCATGAATATGTGACAGCGCATTGTTGGACGCGGTGGTCAGAATAGCCGCCGTATCCATCTGCGAACCGTCCCCGCTCACCCATGTTTCCATCAGCGTGCCAAAAGCGATGGTTCCGCCTTTTCTCGGACGTATCCAATAAGCCTGCTTTCGGCCGTCACCAAGTTTGCGCCATTCATAAAAACCACTGACCGGCAGCAAACCGCGGCGATGCTCCATAGCTGTGCGAAAAGACGGCTTTTCATGCGCCGTTTCTGAACGTGCATTGATCATCAGCGGAAAGTTCAGCGGGTCTTTTGCCCATGACGGGATAAAACCCCAGCGCACCAGCGTTGCAATTCTGTCCGGCCGGTTACTGCCGGGTGCCGGTGTCTCTCCGGCCAGCACAATCATAATCGGCTGTGTCGGTGAAATATTATAGCGTGGCGGAAAAGCCTCATCGACAATCACGCCGAATTGCGCCTCCACCTCATCAATTGTCGCCAGTAATGCAAAACGTCCACACATAATGTTTGGTGTCGCGAGTTTTACCATAAAGGTCAAGGCGCTTTACAAACAAAGCTTGCAAATCAGCGGGCAGGTTTTTACCACTCATTCCATGACACAGGTAACTTCCCCTCTCCCGATCATCGCCCATGGCGCTTCCATTATCTGCCGCCAGGAAGACCGCTTTTTGCTGGTAAAGCGCGGCAAGGAACCGCTCAAAGGCTCGCCGCCTTTCCGGGCGGCGGC
>JAIRVW010000312.1 GCA_031253705.1 Brucellaceae bacterium | reverse complement strand
ATTAACCCGCCCTGATCTCTTCGACAGCTATCTGCTGGAACAGATCCGCCTGCTGATTAAAAATCATGGCGTGCCGGTTACTGTTCAGGAATCCTCAACACCAATTCCTTTGCATTTTGCTTTCCTTGAAGGCACCTATGTGGAAGCTTCCGTCTCTGATGCATTCCAGCATCCGTTGCGCGATATGTTTGATGTCCCTGATCTCGGCAATACAGATGACAGCATTGCCAATGGTGACACCGAGTTTCAGACACTGGAAGTGATGCCGCTGGCGCCTTTTACCGGTCAGCGCGTGGATTATTCGCTACAGCGCCTGTCGCACTATACTGCAACCAGCCCGTCGCATTTCCAGAATTATGTGCTTTTCACGAACTACCAGTTCTATATGGATGAGTTCTGCGCCTATGCCCGTAAATTAATGGCAGAAGGCGGCGGCGGCTTCACCAAATTTGTTGAACCCGGAAATCTCATTACTTTTGCCGGTAACAGCTCTCCTTCACAAGGCGCGGAACCTGCCCGCCTGCCGCAAATGCCTGCCTATCATCTGGTCAAGCCGGATGGCTCAGGCATAACCATGGTCAATATCGGTGTCGGCCCTTCCAATGCCAAAACCAGTACCGACCATATTGCTGTGCTGCGCCCGCATGCATGGCTGATGCTCGGCCACTGTGCAGGTCTGCGCAACAGCCAGCAGCTTGGTGACTACGTGCTTGCTCATGCCTATGTTCGCGAGGATCACGTTCTGGATGATGATCTGCCGATCTGGGTGCCTATTCCGGCGCTTGCAGAGATTCAGGTGGCACTGGAAGATGCGGTTGAAGAAGTCACTGGTCTTGAAGGCTATGAGCTGAAACGCATCATGCGTACCGGCACAGTTGCCACGATCGACAACCGCAACTGGGAACTGCGTGACCAACGCGGCCCAGTGCAGCGGCTCTCACAATCGCGCGCTGTGGCTCTGGATATGGAATCGGCCACGATTGCAGCCAATGGCTTCCGCTTCCGCGTTCCTTACGGCACATTACTATGCGTGTCTGACAAGCCGCTGCACGGCGAACTGAAACTACCGGGCATGGCGACAGATTTCTATAAAAAGCAGGTTGCCCAGCATTTGCAGATCGGCATCCGCGCGATGGAAAAGATTGCAGCCATGCCGCAAGACCGGTTGCATTCCCGCAAATTGCGCAGCTTCTTTGAAACAGCGTTTCAGTAAGCTTGCCGCACAACACAATAAAAGCAGCGCCACAGAGGCGCTGTTTTTCGTTGAAGCATGTCTCCCCAAAGTGGACACCGGTTTGGGAAGAAAGACATGCGTTAAAATAATAAGATAGAGCGAGCACAACGGATTATATTAAGTACAACACGCTCTAGCGCCTTGATTAAGCTGCTTTTCGCAGCCATCAGTACCACAAGTCTGTATTTCTCTTGTTCTGTGGTCTCCATGTCCGGTGAAAAATCAACACCTGCTGTCAAGCAATCTGCCCGTCTGCTCTTTAGTCTGCTGGTTTTCTTCGTCCTGTTGTCTGTGCCTCTGGTACTGGGCTTCTTTGGACGTGTGCATCCGGCCTTTGACAGTTTTGCACATTTCCGTGCCCACATTGCTGCAGTCATGGCTATCGGCGGAATTTTGCTGCTCTTCACCAGCCTGCGTCGCGAAGCGGCCATGGTGACACTGCTCGGCCTCAGCGCCTTTTCAACAACGGTGAACTGGGCAGGTTATTCACAACCGGCAACGGCGCAAGACGGTAATGCCACCTACCGGCTGATGCAGATCAATCTCCTCCAGAACAATCCTGATCCGAAAGCGCTGTTACAAGCTGTTGCCCGTAACCAGCCGGATATCATCACCTATCAGGAAGGCTCTGAGAATTGGCAGCCATGGCTCAAAACGCTGGAAGGCACCTATCCGTACCGCCATCAATGCGGTTCTCTGCCGAAAAAATGGGGCGTCGGTATTCTGTCGCGCCGTCCTTTTGCTGATTTCGGTGCTCCGATCTGCACCGGTGACGGTGTGCTGGCGACTGCGCTTATCAATCTGGGCGGTACCAATGTGCTGGTATCATCGCTGCATCAGTCATGGCCATGGCCTTATAAACAGCCACAGCAATTTGAAATGCTGCGCCCTGCTCTGGAACCGATGGCCAATGCCCATGGTGTTCCGGTCATCATCGCCGGAGATTTCAATGCCACGTCGTGGAGCTACAACTTACGCCAATATGAAATGCTCACCGACACCAAGCGTATTGCCGGTTTGGGACCTACATGGCTGACAATCAATCTGCCAGGCATTTTGCGCCCATGGATCGGGCTGCCGATTGACCATATTCTCATCAATGACACGGTAACAAAGCTCCGTATCCGCACCGGTGATCCGGTCAGCTCCGACCATCTGCCGGTATTGCTGGAATTTACAGTTCCGGCGCCTGTTTCAGAACCGGCGGAAGACGAGCCGCAAGCGACACCGGAAGCAGTTCGTATCTGATACAAAAACAGCGCCCCGAAAGGCGCCGTTTTTTTAAACATCACATATTTGCGTAAACCGGTCCTTCGCCGAACATCTTTACTAACGGCGGTCGAGACGGACACGGTTTGTTACTGCAAATATTACATATTTGCGTAAACCGGTCCTTCGCCGCCTTGTGGCGTAACCCAGTTGATATTCTGGTTCGGGTCTTTGATGTCACAGGTTTTGCAATGCACGCAGTTCTGCGCATTGATGACGTAAGTTTCCTTACCGTCCTTCTCAACCCACTCATAAACACCCGCAGGGCAATAACGAGTTGAAGGCCCTGCAAACACATCATGCTCAGATTTCAGCTGCAATTCGAGGTTTTTTACCTGCAAATGAACCGGCTGGTCTTCCTCATGATTAGTGCTCGACAGAAACACCGATGACAGACGATCAAAGCTCACCACACCATCCGGCTTCGGATAGTTGATCGGCTTATGTTTGGCTGCCGGTTCCAGCGATGCGGCATCGGTTTTGCCGTGCTTCATTGTGCCGAAGAAGGAGAAGCCGAACAGCTGGTTTGTCCACATATCCAGACCGCCCAGCGCCACGCCGATAATGGTGCCGAATTTCGACCACAGCGGTTTGACATTGCGCACACGCTTCAGGTCTTTGCCGATAGCGCTGTCGCGCCATTCGTTTTCGATACCAACAACTTCGTCATTGTTACGACCGGCAGCAATCGCTTCCGCAACCTTATCCGCCGCCAGAATGCCGGACAGCACCGCATTATGCGAGCCTTTGATGCGCGGCACGTTAACGAAACCGGCTGCACAGCCGATCAGCGCACCGCCCGGGAAGGTCAGTTTCGGCACAGACTGCCAGCCACCTTCGGTAATTGCACGCGCGCCGTAAGAAATGCGCTTTGCGCCTTCAAAAGTCGGACGGATCGACGGATGCGTTTTGTAGCGCTGGAATTCTTCAAACGGTGACAGATACGGGTTTTTGTAGTTGAGATGCACCACAAAGCCGACAGCCACCAGATTGTCTTCCAGATGATACAGGAACGAGCCGCCGCCGGTTTTCATATCCAGCGGCCAGCCGAAGGAATGCTGTACCAGACCCGGCTTGCTTTTCGACGGGTCAACCTGCCAGAGTTCTTTCAGACCAATACCGAATTTAGCCGGTTCGCGGCCTTCATCCAATTTATATTTGGCGATAACCTGCTTGGAGAGCGAACCGCGCGCGCCTTCTGCGAAGAGCACATATTTGCCCAGCAATTCCATACCGCGAGTGTAATTCGGACCCGGTTCGCCGTTGCGCTCCACGCCCATATCACCGGTTGCAACACCGATCACCGCACCGGCATCATTATACAGCACTTCGGCAGCAGCAAAGCCCGGATAGATTTCCACGCCGAGATTTTCAGCATGGGTGCCCAGCCAGCGCGCCACATTGCCAAGTGATACAATGTAATTGCCGTGATTATTCATCAGCTTCGGCATAGCGAAATTCGGCAGCCTGACAGAACCCGCAGGTCCGAGCACCAGAAACTGGTCATCGGTCACCGGTGTTTTGAAAGGATGATCGCTCTCATTGCGCCAGTCCGGCAGCAGCTTGTCGATACCAACAGGATCAACAACAGCGCCTGACAGAATATGCGCGCCGACTTCCCCGCCCTTTTCCAGAACCACCACTGAGAGTTCAGGATTATTTTGTTTCAGACGGATCGCCGCAGCAAGACCCGCAGGGCCTGCGCCGACGATCACAACGTCGAACTCCATACTTTCACGTTCAGGGAGTTCGTGTTCGTTGCTCATATAAACCTCCATACCATCGGGCGCAGCACCGGTTCCCGTCGTTATCATTGAGAGCGTTTGCGTTCATTATATCTGCTGCGCCTGCTCTGTTTTTAATCTGTCGCATTATTGTGATCACTCTCTGACCCGCAAAATGCTTTCCTCACCCTGATACAGGGTTGTAACACAGTTCAAATGCGTCCTATTGTCCAAAATCGCCGCAGATCATGACGTTTGTTCACTAACAGATCACAATAATATTGACGTAAACGTCAATGTAAATGGTTTTTATACAAGCGCACCCGAAAGCCCTTGCCAAAGCCCTGACAATTTGCGACCTCAGAGCTGTAAACAAGCCTTAAACCGGAATAATCGTGTGTCAGACACTGCAATAACTGCCAATTGGGAAGATCTGATTCGCTTTTATGCGGAAGCCGGAGTGGACTCCGCGCTGAATGACGCGCCGGTTGACCGCTTTGCCGAGGCTGCAACACTGGCAGCCGCCCAGCCGAAACGCCCGATCCAGCCTGATAATGCACTGCGTAACACCATGCCCGCACAGGCAGGCAATGCGCAATCTCAGCCGCGCAATGACGCAGCATCCGCTAACCGTTCCCAGCAAAAGCCGCAGACCGCTATCCCTGCGCAGGCTGCCATTGCACCGGAAGTGCTGCTGGAAGATGCGCGTAAACTTGCCCGCAACGCCGCCAGTCTTGAAGCTTTGCAACAGGCAATGGCCGGTTTTGACGGTTGCCGACTGAAATTTACTGCCAAAAATATCTGCTTTGCCGACGGTTCACCCGATGCCGAGCTGATGGTGATCGGCGATACTCCGGGACGCGATGATGATCTGGAAGGCATTCCTTTCTCAGGCCCTGCAGGGCAGATGCTCAACCGCATCCTTGCCGCCATTAATCTGAGCCGCGAACAGGCCTATTTGGCCAATACATTGCCGTGGCGCCCACCGGGCAACCGCCCTGCAACACCGCTGGAACTGGATTTATGCCGTCCGTTCCTTGACCGGCAGATTGAACTGGTTGCGCCGAAAGTGAGTGTCGCTCTGGGTGATCCGGCGGCCAAGGCACTGAGCGGCTCGCGGGAGCCGATCTATAAACTGCGCGGCAACTGGCACAGTCTCACAACGGCCGGTGAGCAAAGCGTTGCCATTATGCCGAGCCTGCATCCGGATTATTTGCTGCGCACACCTGCGCAAAAGCGCTTTGCATGGGAAGACTGGCTGATGGTCAAAATGCGCCTGACAGACGGCGCGGCCTGACCGTCCAACTGCCCTGTTTAAATGCGACATGAGTATCCGTGAAAAAGAATTTCATCACGGACTAAAAATGCCAGTATCCCTGCATTGTTTTTTACAATAAAGCGTCGCTGAATATTTTCGCATTCACGATAGTCTGCCCTTTCAGGCTCAGTGTCCGGATAAATCCATGCCAGCTCAGTTACTGCCGATTACAGCGCTTCTTTTCAGTACGCTTCTGATGCTTATGGCCGGTGGCCTTGCAGGGCTGCTGCTGCCGATCCGCGCCGGTATGGAAGGCTGGTCCACCATTACTATCGGCTGGATGGGAACATTCTATTCCCTCGCCTTTACGGCAGGCTGTCTGATCGTGCCGATTTTTGTGCGCAATGTCGGCCATGTGCGGGTTTTCACCGTATTGCTGACCATTCTCGGCATGTCGCTTTTGCTGCATTCGCTGATTATTGATCCGATTGCATGGATGGCCTTTCGCGGGCTGGCCGGTTTTTCACTGGCTGGCGGCTATATGGTGGTGGAAAGCTGGCTCAATGAGCGCGTCAATAATGACAGCCGCGGCATGATCTTCTCGGTCTATATGATCACCACCATGGTCGGCACCATGTCCGGTCAGTATATTCTGCCCTTCGGTGATCCCTCAACGCAGACGCTGTTTATCATCTGTACGCTGATTTACAGTTTTGCCCTGATCCCGACCGCATTGTCACGCGCAGAATCCCCGAAGCCGCTGACGCAGGTCTCGCTGGATATTAAAGGCCTGTATAAGCGTTCGCCCGCTGCTGTTGTCGGCTCACTGGTTTCCGGTATTATCGCCGGTGCGTGGAATATTCTCGCGCCTATCTACGGACAGATGAATGGCCTGAACAACCTGAATATTGCAACCATGCTGGTTACCGCCATGATCGGTGGAGCAATTTTCCAATATCCGCTGGGACGTATGTCCGACTTTGTTGATCGCCGCTATATTATGGTTCTGAGCGGGATTATCGGCGTGTTGCTGTCGCTGCTGCTGATGGTGGTCTCACCGGCTGACGGCATCAGCG
>JAIRVW010000305.1 GCA_031253705.1 Brucellaceae bacterium | reverse complement strand
TGGGCTTTGTTTATTACTGATGAGGCAGAGCTTGCCGGTTTGCCGGATCAGCTGCGTGATGCGATGAAAGCCGCAGCAGAAGAGCGCGGCCGTGACAATGCATGGGCGGTTACACTGTCGCGTGCGATTGTTGAGCCGTTTCTGACCTTCTCCTCCGTTCGTCATTTGCGTGAAAAAGCCTATGAAGCCTGGGCAAAGCGTGGTGAAAACGGTGGTGAGACTGATAACCGGACTTTGGTGACAGAGATTGTCGGTTTGCGTGATGAAAAGGCGAAACTGCTGGGCTATGCCAATTTCGCGGCTTTCAAGCTTGATGACACAATGGCCAAAACACCGAATGCGGTGATGGATTTGCTGTTGCCGGTTTGGGAAAAAGCCAAGCAACGCGCTTCTGAAGAGCAGGCTGATCTGGAAAAGCTGATTGCCGGTGAGGGGCTCAATCATCCGGTCGCCGGTTGGGACTGGCGTTACTATGCAGAGAAACTGCGTGCTGAGCGTTTCGCTTTTGATGAGGGCGATCTCAAGCCTTATCTGCAGCTCAATAAAATTATTGAAGCCGCTTTTGATGTCGCCACACGTCTGTTTGGCCTGACATTCAAAGAACATCAGGGCATTCAGACATGGCATCCGGATGTGCGCGTCTGGGAAGTGCTGAATGCGGACGGTTCACGGCGCGGTCTGTTTTTAGGTGATTATTTTGCCCGTCAGAGCAAGCGTTCGGGCGCGTGGATGAGTGCATTGCAATCATCCCATCGTCTGAATGACGGTCAGCAGCCGATTATTTATAATGTAATGAATTTTGCCAAGCCGCCGAAAGGTGAGGTGGCTTTGCTGTCGCTTGATGATGCGCATACGCTGTTCCACGAATTCGGCCATGCTTTGCACGGGCTGCTGAGCGATGTGACATGGCCTGCGATTTCCGGCACCGCAGTGTCCCGCGATTTTGTGGAACTACCGTCCCAGCTTTATGAACATTGGCTCACAGAGCGTCCGGTGCTTGAGAAATTTGCTACCCATTATAAAACCGGCGAGACAATCCCGCAGGCGCTGATTGATAAAGTGCTGAAAGCTGCGACTTTCAATGCCGGTTTTAATACGGTGGAATTCACTTCGTCGGCGCTGGTTGATATGGCGTTCCATACCAGTGACAAACCGGTAACCGATCCGCTGGCATTTGAGGCGGAAACCCTGAAAAAACTGGATATGCCGGACGCGATTATTATGCGCCACCGTACCCCGCATTTCCTGCATGTGTTCAGCGGTGACGGATATTCTGCCGGTTACTATTCTTATATGTGGTCGGAAGTACTGGATGCCGATGCGTTTGCGGCTTTTGAAGAAAGCGGCGATGTGTTCGACACTGATCTGGCGGAAAAGCTGAAGACGCATATTTATGCGGCAGGCGGCTCCAAAGATCCGGAAGAGCTTTACAAAGCCTTCCGCGGCCGGATGCCGAGTCCGCAGGCGATGATCGAAAAGCGCGGTCTGTAGTCTTTATAAAGAAAGCCCCTGCAAGTTATCTTGCAGGGGCTTTTCATTGGGCTTATTTTTAGAAGCTGCCGAGCTTGATATCCGGCGAATATTCATGGCCTTCAACGGTCTTGGTTACGGCCTGACCGCAATACATTTTCTTTTCTTCCGCATTGTAGCTGTGGCTTGGTGAGCCGTAGAGCATCCAGCCCTTGTTGAGGGCGTCAGTAACGCGATGGCAGAATGAAGAATCATCAGGTCCGGTGAGAAAACGATAAAGCTGCATAGGAAACTCCTTTAGTTTCAACGAGAATTATAATGATCAGCGCGCCCGCGCAAGAATACGTTCTGCCTGACGAATATGTAATTGCTCGACCATTGTCCCGTTCAGGGAAATGGCACCTTTGGATGCATTTTCCGGCAGGTTAAAAGCTGCAATCACCTGATTAGCCCAAATCACGTCCTCATCACTTGAGGAATAGATATTCAGTGCTGTTTCAATCTGGCCAGGGTGAATCAGCGTTTTTCCGTCAAAGCCAAGTATTGCACCCTGCTCGCATTCGGCCTTGAAACCTTCCTGATCGTGAAAATTATTATAAACGCCGTCCAGCACATCAATACCGCCGGCGCGGGCAGCGAGGATGATTTGCATCATCCATGGGATCAGAGCGCTGCGCTGATTGATCGTTTTAACGCCAGTGCTCAGGGCAATATCATTGGTGCCAATAATAAAACATTTGAGACGGGCAGCGGATTTTTGTGCGAGTCGCGCAATTTCATCGGCATTAAGAATGCCGCGCGGCGTTTCAATCATCGCCCAGATAGCGGCATTTTCAGGGGCATCATAATTGTCCAGTTTACGGGCAACATCGATCACGTGCTGGGGCGTTTCTGTTTTCGGCAGCACAATCGCACCGGCTCCCAGCTCTGATGCAAGTTTCAGATCATCCTCACCCCATGGCGTGCTGAGGCTGTTGATACGGATAGCTCGAAACGGATGCTGTCGGGTTTCGCTGTGTTCCTGAAAATGCCTGCGCAGATTATCCCGCGCTTCTTGTTTCATGTCGGCTGCCACGGAATCTTCAAGGTCGTAGATAATGACATCCGGCTTGAGTTGCGTGCTTTTTGCCAGAGCTTTGTGATGGCTGGCCGGTACATAAAGGACGGCTCGACGCGGCTGATAAAGGGTCACTCAGCAATTCTCCCTGAATACGGATGCTGTGTTATTTTTGATCGGGTTATGCCCGCCAAAATAACAGAATATTGTTTGTAGCGGATATCATAAGCAATGAATGAAACGATACAGGTCCGAAGCTATGAAAAGCGGATTTTTGCCATGGTGCGGCACTTCGCGTGGATTTTACCCCTTTTCAGGCCTTTGACTCTGCGGAAAGCTGGTGTAAAGCACATTGAGAAAAGCATTTTGACTTACAGGTTACGAGACCGATGGAAAAATTCACCAAGCTTACCGGCGTTGCCGCTCCGTTACCGATCATCAATATCGACACGGATATGATTATCCCTAAGGATTATCTGAAGACAATCAAGCGTACAGGTCTTGGTAAAGGTCTTTTTGCGGAAATGCGCTTTAATGAAGACGGTTCTGAAAATCCGGATTTCGTTCTGAACAAGCCTGCTTATCGCAATGCGCAGATTCTGGTGGCCGGTGACAATTTCGGTTGTGGCTCATCCCGTGAGCATGCGCCTTGGGCATTGCTGGATTTCGGTATCCGCTGCGTGATCTCAACATCTTTCGCAGACATCTTCTATAATAACTGCTTCAAGAACGGCATTCTGCCGATCAAAGTTTCCCAGGAAGATCTGGATAAACTGATGGATGATGCTTCGCGCGGTGCCAATGCCACGCTGAGCGTTGACCTCGAAGCCATGACAATTTCCGGCCCTGACGGAGGTTCGATTGCTTTTGAACTGGATGAGTTCAAGCGTCACTGCATGCTTAATGGTTTGGATGATATCGGCCTGACAATGGAAAAGGCGGATAATATTTCAGTTTTCGAAAAGAAAGCGTCTTCCAGCCGTCCGTGGGCCTGACCCTTAATCGAGGCTCTCAAACAGAGCTCTCTTGGCATTTAAATGATAAATGCCTATATCAAGTTTGAAACCACGCTGCAGATGGCTGTCAGCGTGGTTTTTTTATGGAATCAATTTTGGACTACCTGCTGTATAATAAGCAGGGCAGAAAGACAGGAACAATGGTTCAGACTGATCTGAGCGGAGACTGGGCAACAAGGTTGGCTCCGTCTTTAGACGAACTGAAATCTCTGGCACTCAATGCTTATGCGCATATGCCGGATGAGTTTCGTGCGCTCAGCCCGCAGTTTCGTATTGAAGTGGCCGATTTTCCGGATGAACAGGTTATGGAAGATCTGGATCTGGACACACCTTATGACATTCTTTGTCTCTTTGAAGGACGGGGTGTTGGTGAGCGCTTTCATTTGAGAGTGCAGGAAGGTCCCGAAGTGCTGACATTATATCGCCGCGCTATTCTTGATTACTGGAGCGAGAATACGGAAACGCTTGGTGAGATCATCAGCCATATATTACTCCATGAGATCGGTCAGAGCTTAGGCCTGTCGGAAGCGGAGATGGAAAGGTTCGGCAGTCAGCATTAAGGTGTCGCTCTTTATATAAGGGCAGGGCGCTTGATCCGGATACAGAATCTCAACCATAAAAAGCCCTTAAATTAATGGCTAATAAGTGGTTAAGATTTTGATTTTTCCTTGTGGAAAGAAACTTTGCGAATTGTGCGATTTTTTTGTTTCTGCGTGTTGACAGTTTGATTGGGTGGGGTCTATATAGCGACACAACGAGGGCGGCGGC
>JAIRVW010000300.1 GCA_031253705.1 Brucellaceae bacterium | reverse complement strand
GGATTGCACTGCTTGGCGCGGGGCTGGTGCTGATCTGCGATATGATCGGCCGTACGATCAATGCGCCTTATGAGATTCCTGTCGGCACCATTCTCGGTGTGCTGGGCAGTGCCTTCTTCCTGTATCTGGTTTTGAGGAAGTCCGCCCGTGGTGCATGAAACGATTTATCCGGTTCATAATCAGACAGCACTGCCGGTGGAAAATCCGGCCAACCGTCGCAGTGCAGTAAAGCGGTTGATCCTGCTTGGTGCACTGGCACTGGTTGCCTGCGCTGCTTTTATGACGATCGGGGCAAAAGGCAGCTGGAGTTTCATTCTGCCGTTTCGCGGTACCAAACTTGCCGCGATGATACTGGTGGCCTATTCCATCGCTTTGTCGACGGTTCTGTTTCAGACCATCACCAATAACCGGATTCTCACGCCCTCCATCATGGGCTTTGACGCGCTTTATGCATTGTTGCAAACCGTGCTGGTGTTTACGCTTGGCGCCCATGCCGTCTCAATGGCCAATCCTAAACTGATGTTTCTGGTGGAAATTGCGCTGATGATGGGCTTTTCCGGCCTGCTTTACCGCTGGCTGTTTGCCGGTGAGGGGCGCTCGCTGCATCTCCTGATGCTGGTGGGCATTATTTTCGGCGTCTTTTTCCGTTCCGGCAGCAGTTTCCTGCAGCGTATCATCGACCCGAATGATTTCGTGGTGTTGCAGGACAGATTATTCGCCTCTTTCAACACGATTGACAGTCAGTTGCTCGGTCTCTCCGCGCTTGTCGTCGGGCTGGTCTCCGTGGTGGCATGGCGTATCGGCCACCGTTTCGACATTCTGTCTCTGGGGCGGGAAACGGCTATTGGTCTGGGCATCAATTACAAGCGCACCACGATGGTCATTCTGATGATGGTTGCGGTGCTGGTGTCCGTTTCTACCGCTCTGGTCGGACCGGTCACTTTCTTCGGCCTGCTGGTGGCTAATCTCGCTTATATGATGATGCCGGTGACCCGTCACCGTTATACAATCCCTGCCGCTGTGTTGCTGGCGGTGATTGCGCTTGTCGGCGGACAGCTCATTCTTGAACGCATTTTCGCTTTCAATACCGCATTGGGCATTGTGATCGAATTTGTCGGCGGTCTGTTCTTTATTCTGATGCTGGTACGAGGAGTTGCCCGATGATCGAGGTCAAAGCCGTCAGTAAAACCTATGGCGAAACTCTGGTGGTCAATAATGTCTCGGTGACATTACCTTCCGGTGGTATCACTTCGATTATCGGCCCGAATGGTGCGGGAAAGTCCACCTTGTTGTCGATGATCAGCCGTCTTATTCCGGCAGATCAGGGGCAGGTGCTGGTCGATAAAATGGATGTGGCACGCACTGCCGGTGATGTGCTGGCCAAACGCCTGTCGATCCTGCGTCAGGAAAACCACATGACTGCGCGTCTGACCGTGCGCGATCTGGTGACCTTCGGCCGCTATCCTTACAGCAAGGGCCGGCCGACCGCAGAAGATGCGCAATTCGTGGCACGTTCCATCCAGTATCTGAACCTTAATGATCTGGCAGATCGTTTTCTTGATGAATTGTCAGGCGGCCAGCGCCAGCGTGCCTATGTGGCGATGGTGCTGTGTCAGGATACGGATTACACGCTGTTTGACGAGCCGCTGAATAATCTCGACATGAAGCATTCTGTCGAGATGATGAAACTCCTGCGCAAAGCAGCGGATGATCTGGGCAAGACGGTTGTTGTCGTGCTGCATGATATTAATTTTGCGTCCTGCTATTCCGACCATATTGTTGCAATGCAGAACGGTAAGCTGTTTTGTCAGGGCACGCCGGAAGAGATCGTCTGTCCGGTGGTGCTGGAATCCATCTATGGCACGGTGTTCAAAGTGCAGGATGTCGAAGGCAAACGTATTGCCACGTACTTTATGTAAAATCCGCGCCCCTTCTCAATTGATAAAAAGCGGCGCATTAGAGCGCATCCCGAAAAGTGTGAAACGGTTTTCGGATAAGATGCGCGTAAAACAAGCAAACAGAGCGGTTCCAACGATTCAATATAAACCGGAACCGCTCTGAATTTTATTTGCTGACCTGTGCGATCCAGTCATTGAGATTGTAATAATTGCTGATGCGGGCAACCTTGCCGTCACGCAGTTCAAAAAACGCACCGGCAGGCAGCACATATTTCTGCCCTTTGGCTTCCGGCAGACCTTCATCGGTGGCCAGATATTCACCATGCACGATAAATTCAGCCGCGCCGCGTGTGCCTTCCGCATTGGCCATGATCACCATATCGGTGAGAGTTTCCTTATAGGAGCGGTTCATATGTGCCATGAAAGAGCGGAAATGGTCTTTACCCTGATAGCGGTCGCCCTGATTAACATCATGCACGACTTCGTCATGTAACAGGCTGATAAAAGTCTCCATGTCCTGCGCGTTGAAAGCATCGTAATAAGCGCGGATAATCTGTGAAGCACTCATGGTAATCCCTCCCGAATATTTGCTGATCCTTCATAAGCTTTGCGGCTGTAAAGAAAAGGCGTAAATGCGGACGGAAATAGCCCTTTTGCGTAAATCTCTGCCGTAACCAGCCCTGTTCATTCTTCTTCAATGGCTTATAGAGAAAGCAGCAGGAGGAAGCAGCATGACGGTCAGGATTGAAACCTATACGGGTCGCAATATTGCGCCCTATATTGACGATCTGGCACGGCTGCGCATTCAGGTTTTCCGCGATTTTCCTTATCTTTATGACGGGGAAATGGCCTATGAGGCGGATTATATCGCAACTTACGCCAATTCTCCGGACAGCCTGTTTGTGCTGGCCGTTGACGGTGGCAGAGTTGTCGGCGCTTCCACCGGTATTCCGATGCGCGATGAGACGGCTGAGTTCAAAACCCCGTTTATTGAGCAGGACTATGATCCGGAGGTGATTTTCTATTTCGGAGAATCTGTGTTGTTGCCTGCCTATCGCGGCACGGGGCTGGGTGTGCGCTTTTTTGAAGAGCGCGAAGCCTATGCCCGTCAGAGCGGAGAATTTACCACATGTTGTTTCTGCGCGGTCGAGCGCCCGAAAGATCACCCGTTGCGACCGGCAGACTATCAGCCGCTGGATGCTTTCTGGAATAAACGCGGTTTCTTTCATAAACCGGAATTGCGCACCTTTTATAGCTGGCGCGATGTCGGTGCAGCTGAGGAAACCAACAAGCCAATGTCATTTTGGGTGAAGGATCTGCGCTGATGCTGCATCTTGCTTCCTGCCAATATGTAATTGAACAGATTGAGACATGGGATGCCTATGAGAGGCATTTGCGTGATCTGTGTGCCGGGGCTGTGGCGCAGGGCGCGCAGGTTTTGCTGTTACCGGAATATGCGGGGCTTGTGCTCTCCGGTCAGTTAGAGCCAGCGGTTCGCAGTGATCTGCATGGCTCAATTTTCGGCATTCAGCCACTCATCCCGCGCTGGCTGGAGCTGTGTGAAGCGATCGCCCGTGAACATCAGATCGTTTTACAGCCAGGCAGTGCACCCGTGCTTGATCCGGATGGCAAATATCGCAACCGTGCGTGGCTTTTCGGACAGGACGGGCTGATCGGGCATCAGGATAAAATCATTATGACCCGCTTTGAGCGCGAGCAATGGGGGATCAGCGGCGGGCTTGAGGATGTGCAGTGTTTTGCAACACCGTTTGGCCGGTTTGGTATTCTCATTTGCTACGATAATGAGTTTCCGATGTTGTCGCGTCGTCTGAGTGATCAGGGGGCAGAGCTGATTTTGGCGCCAAGCTGCACGGATACTTTGGCGGGTTATTATCGTGTGCGGATCGGTGCGCAGGCGCGGGCTCTGGAAAATCAGTTTGCTGTATTGGTTTCACCGACGGCAGGCGAAGCTTTGTGGTCGCTGGCACTGGATGAGAACAGCGGTCGTGCAGCTCTCTATGTGCCGTCTGATTATGGTATGCCGCCGAGCGGTATCTTTGCCGAGAGCGAAAGCGATACCACAACTGTCAGTCGCTGGATGCATTGCAGTATTGATCTGGAACAGGTGCGGCGTTTGCGGGAACAGGGACAGGTGTTTACGCACCGCGACTGGCCGGAGCAATTCATCGACCATGACTGGCCGGAGCAGTTTAATAATCGACCGGATTGAATCACGACCGGCTCTTTGCCCGTATTTAAAACGTCATATTATGCCCCTATATAAAGACAGGCATAATATGAAACCTCAGATACGGCACATTCGGTAAGATTTTGCATTGCAACTGTGTAAATTTATAAAATCAGTTTCGGTTTTGAAGATTATGCAGTAAAGAAGGGGCACCGCAGTCAGGCAGCCTGTGCCGCGCGGTTTCCTGCATGCAGGATCACACTTCTCCCGCCAGAATGCGTAACTGTAACGGACCGGACAAAACGAATTGACGATCAAAACCCCGTATTACCTCATCGATAAAAGCAAACTCCTGCCTAATCTGGAAAAGATTAAATATGTGCGTGAACAGTCCGGTGCGAAATCGCTGCTGGCTCTGAAATGTTTTGCCACATGGTCTGTGTTTGATCTGATGAGTGAATATATGGACGGTACAACATCGTCTTCGCTCTATGAAGTGCGTCTTGGCAAAGAGAAATTTGCCGGCGAAACACATGCTTACAGTGTTGCCTATGCGGATGACGAAATTGCTGATGTGCTCGCCAACAGTGACAAGATCATCTTCAACTCAATCGGTCAGCTGACCCGTTTTGAAGAAGTCTCCAGAAATCATATTCGTGGTCTGCGTGTGAACCCGCAGGTTTCCACCTCCGACTTTACGCTGGCCGATCCTGCGCGCCCGTTCAGCCGTCTTGGCGAATGGGATGCCGCGAAGATTGAAACCGTGATGGATAAAGTCTCCGGTTTCATGTTCCACAATAATTGTGAGAACGACAAATTTGAGCGTTTTGACGAGATGCTCGGTATTATTGAAGAGCGTTTCGGCCATCTGATCGCCCGTGTAAACTGGGTCAGCCTCGGCGGCGGTATTCACTTTACCGGTGAAAACTATCCGCTGGATCAGTTCTGCGCGCGTTTGAAAGCTTTCTCCGAGAAATATGGCGTACAGGTTTATCTGGAACCGGGTGAGGCAGCGATTACAAAATCCGCTACTCTCGAAGTAACCGTGCTCGACACGCTGTTCAACGGCAAAAATCTTGCGATTGTCGACAGCTCGATTGAAGCCCATATGCTCGATCTGCTGATCTATCGTCAGACCGCCAAACTGGAGCCGAATAAAGGCGATCATGAAATCATGATCTGCGGCAAATCCTGCCTTGCCGGTGATATTTTCGGCGAATTCCGTTTTGAAAAACCATTGCAGATCGGCGACCGTCTCTCCATTCAGGATGCGGCCGGTTATACAATGGTCAAGAAGAACTGGTTCAACGGCGTTAAAATGCCATCCATCGTTGTCCGTCAGCTTGACGGAACTGAAGAGCTTGTCAAAGAATTTACCTTTGACGACTTTGCTGCTGCTCTTTCCTGAGTGGTATAGCAAGAACCTGCAACCGATGTGTGATGCGTGGGTAACCGCTCATCACATCTCATTGATTGGTGCATAATCATCATCAGCAAAATTCGTGATTATGCCGAAAAGGCTACTATGGAGCGTACCGCGTGAAATGAAAAAAAATGTCCTGATTATTGGTGCCGGAGGCGTGGCGCAGGTTGTGGCGCATAAATGTGCGCAGAACAACGATG
>JAIRVW010000283.1 GCA_031253705.1 Brucellaceae bacterium | reverse complement strand
CGGATTATTATTCAGCTCATCACCATGACGCTGCGTATAATCCCGCCACCAGTCAATGCGGGCAAGGAGTTTCTGGGCGACCTCCGGTGTCACGGCCCGTCGGGTCAGCAGATGTTCAGCGCCGTAAATCTCCGGCGTCTCGGATAAAACACTGGTACCGCCATGCTGCACAAGAAGATCAGAAGCAACGCCCAGTGCCGGATTAGCCGAAATTCCTGAATACCCATCCGAACCGCCGCATTGCAACCCCAGCTTCAGGCGCGACAGCGGTTGCGGCGTACGCCGTGCCGCATTCACAACAGGCAACATTTCCTGAATCGCAGCAATTGCCGCTTCTATGGTTTTGCGTGTACCGCCATAATGCTGAATGGTCAGGGTTCTGAGCCGCTCACCTTCTTCCAGCTTATAATGTTCAAGGATCGGCGCAATCTGGTTGGTCTCACAGCCCAGCCCGATCAGCAAAACGCCGCCGAAATTCGGATGCCGTGCATAGCCCTGAATAGTGCGCGTCAGCACATGATAGGCTTCCGACTGCGTGTTAATCCCGCAGCCCCCCGCATGACCGAGCACCACCACTCCGTCAACATACTCATAGCCGTCCAGACCACCCATCCGGTTAAAATAATCAGCGACATATTGTGAAACGGTGGCCGAACAATTTACCGTAGCGATTACACCGATATAGTTGCGCGTACCGGCTCCGCCAGCACCGCGATCAAAACCTGAAAAACTACGTCTTTCATTTTCAGGCAGAAGTAAAGGCTCTTTATAATCAACGCAAAATTCATGCTCATGCTGGGACGGCAGCATTGCAAGATTATGCAAATGAACATGTGCACCGGCAGCGACCGGCTCGGTCGCCACGCCGATCACATTGCCGTATTTGCGGATTTCCTGCCCCTGCGCCAGCGGCTCAAGAGCCACTTTATGCCCCTTGCCAATCAGGTTCTGTGCGATGACCTCACCATGCCCAACAGGCTCTCCTGCACGGATTGTTACCCGTGCCACAGCCACATGGTCAGAAGGATGGAGCAAGATAACCGGATTGTTCTGACAGGTCATAGATCACCTGTTCCGGATTTCAGCAGACATGGCGCCGGCCTCTAACGCCGTGATAATACCGCGCAATTCGGCAAGTCCGCGCAACCGGCCGATCACCGGATAGCCTGGTGTCACCTTCTTCTCCAGATCATCCAGCATACGATGCCCGTGATCCGAACGGAAAATGATTTTGGAACCGCTCTCGCGCTTCCGGTTTTCCTCAACCAGCACACGCAGCAGCGCAACCATATCCACATCACCTTCAAGATGCGCGGCTTCATAGAAGCTGCGTCCGTCACCCTGCCGTGTCGTTGCCCGCAGATGTGCAAAGTAAATACGGGAGGCAAAACGCCGTGCCATTGCCGTCAGATCATTATCTGCCCGCACACCAAGACTGCCGGAGCAGAAGCACATGCCATTGGCAGGGGACTGCACCGCATCAAAAATTGCCGCATAGTCGGCTTCATTGGAAGCAATACGCGGCAGCCCGAACAACGAGCGCGGCGGATCATCCGGATGCAAGGTCAGACGCACGCCCAGTGCATCAGCAACAGGTGTCACTTCTTCCAGAAAGGCAATCAGATTTTGCCGCAGCTTTTCTGCATCAATATGAGCATAAGTTTCCAGCTTGTCACGAAAAGCCGGTATTGTCAGCGGCTCGGTCGTCGAACCCGGCAATGCACTGGCAATGTTGAAGATAAGCTGCTGAATATCCTCTTCGCTCATCGCCTCAAAAACAGCACGCGCAGCGAGACGATCAGCTTCAGAATATTCGTTCTCAGCATTTTTACGCTGCAAAATGTGCAGATCAAAAGCCGCAAATCTGTCCTGATCAAAGCGCATCGCGGTTGCACCGGTCGGTGTCACATAGTCCAGATCTGTACGGCACCAGTCGACGACCGGCATAAAATTATAACAAATGACTTTAATATCATGTGCGGCCAGCGCTTCCATGGAGGCGATCCATGCAGCAATATCCTGTTTAGCGACGCGCCCTTCGCGTTTAATCGCATCGGAAACCGGAATACTTTCCACCACAGACCAGACAAGCGGAGTACGACCGGCAGGCGTATTTTCAATCAGCGTCTTGCGTTCGGACACCTGATCTGATGTCCATGCCTGACCGATCGGCACCTCATGCAAGGCAGATACAATATCTGTTGCACCGGTCTGACGCACCGCATCGAGCGAAACGCCCGCATCCGGCCCGAACCATCTCCACGCTTGACGCATTAACCCCTCCTCCGCACAAATCTTATCTGTTTGTTTTTATGAAAATTCCGCGCTGAGCCCTTCCGGAGAACAAAGTTCTACACGAAATAATCCGGATGACTTTTTCGCAATTCATCAATATCGGGCAGCACCGCGCTTAAGTGATGCTTCATCGCCTTCACCGCCAGCGATGCATCTTTTGCAACAATCGCATCCCGGATCGACTTATGCTCATGCAGCACCTGATCCATGCGTCCCAAAACCGGCACTGTCATACGCCGCGCACGGTCGATCTGAATTTTGACCAGTTTCAGATGCTGCCATATGCCCGGAAAACCGGCAATTTCTGCAATCGCTTCATGAAACGCATCATCGGCCTCATGAAACAAATCCAGCTTGTTACGGCTGGCATGAAAATGCTGCAGGGCAATCAGTTCATCGAGTTTTTCTACCGCAGCCGGCGTCACTGAAAGTGCTGCATGTTCCGCAGTTGCCCCTTCAAGCGCCTGACGGATCACAACGGATTCCGGTATCAGATCAACCGGAATGCGGGAAACAAATGTGCCTGACTGCGGAAAAATATCGACAAGACCATCTTCGGCCAGACGGATCAGCGCTTCCCGTACCGGTGTGCGACTCACGCCGAATTGCTCGATGAATGTTTTTTCATTGAGAGCCGTGCCGGGCAAAAGTTTCATCGCGACGATTTCAGCCTGCAAAGCACGATAAATCAGCTTTGCTGCGGTTTCACGGCCTGCTGCTGGTCGTCTTCCGGAAGAAATCTGCCCGAATATCGGCTGCGTATTCAATCCTGCTCTCCTGCCTGAATCTTTATTTTCAGACCCTGTTTAGCCGCTCGCGGTGATGATCCGAAACAAATAAATCTGCGCACTGTTGACATACTAATATATTATTATTTAGTGTTCGCCAAGCGCCGGATGCAAAATCTGTACAAGATGGTTGAAATTCCGCACACAGAGCGATCCTGCAGCGAATGGAGAACAGGTTGCAAAACCTGAAATGGAGGAAAAGACCTGAAATGGCACTCAATCCGGATCGTCTTCTGCCTGCCGAAGCGGACAGCCGTGCAATAGCGCGACGTCTGTTTGCTTCCGTTGAAAAACTGCCGATCATCTCGCCACACGGGCATACTGAACCTTCCTGGTACGCAACAGATGCAGCCTTTCCGGATCCCGCCACCCTGTTTGTCAAACCGGATCATTATATTTGCCGGATGCTGTATTCGCAGGGTATCCCGCTGGAAAAACTCGGCATTGCCCGTCTGGATGGCGCGCCGGTTGAGACCGACAGCCGGACAATATGGCGGTTATTTGCCAGACACTGGCCGCTCTTTCGCGGTACGCCGTCGCGGTTATGGTTTGAACATTCTCTGGAAAGCGTTTTCGGCATTACCGAACGATTGAGCGAAGCGAATGCCGATCAGATTTATGATCAGATTGCAGAGCGGCTTACATCGCCGGCAATGCGCCCGCGCGCCCTTTATGACCGCTTCAATATTGAAGTTATCTCCACGACAGATGCCGCCAATGATCCGCTCATTCATCATGATGCCATTCTGAAATCCGGCTGGCACGGACGGGTTGTGCCGGCTTACAGACCGGATGCCGTAATCGATGCATCGCGTCCGGATTTTCTGAGTGAGCTGGAAAAATTCATTACACTGACAAATAATCCGATGACCTTTCAGGGTTATTTGCAGGCACACCGCCAACGCCGCGCTTATTTCAAAGCCCGCGGCGCAACATCGACGGATCACGGGCATCCGACCGCCCAGACCGCCAATCTTACAGCCACAGAATCACAAACCCTTTTTGAGCGTATCCGCTCGGGAACGGCAACAGCAAAAGATGCAGAACTGTTCCGTGCGCAGATGCTGACCGAAATGGCGCGCATGAGCATTGATGACGGGCTGGTCATGCAAATTCATCCGGGCTCATTCCGCAATCACAACCCGCAGATTTTCACTGATTTCGGTTTTGACAAAGGTGCGGATATTCCGAACCAGACCGGCTATGTGAAAGAACTCAAACCTCTGCTGGATGCGCATGGCAATGATCCGCGCCTGACGCTCATTCTGTTCACGCTGGATGAGACGGCTTACAGCCGCGAACTCGCACCGCTGGCGGGGCATTACCCTGCCCTCAAGCTCGGCCCCGCATGGTGGTTCCATGACAGTCCGGAGGGGATCAGACGCTATCGTGAGCTGACAACGGAAAGTGCCGGTTTCTACAATACTGTCGGCTTCAATGACGACACCCGCGCTTATCTCTCCATTCCCGCCCGCCATGATATGGCACGCCGTGTGGATTGCGCTTTCCTTGCCCGTCTTGTTGCTGAACACCGCCTTGATGAGGAAGAAGCCTATGAAGTCGCTCATGACCTCAGCTACCGGCTGGCTAAACAGGCTTATAAATTATGACCGGAACACTCAATTCTCTATCCGATAAAACCTTGGCCGATCTGCCTGCAACTGTGGGCAAACCTGCCTATGACCGTTCTGATCTGAAAACAGGGATTATCCATTTAGGCATCGGTGCATTTCATCGTGCGCATCAGGCAGTGTATACAGAAAATATTCTGCAGGATGATACGAACTGGGGCATTACCGGTGTTTCTCTGCGTAGTCCCGACACCAGAGATGCGCTCGCCCCGCAGGATTATCTCTATAGCGTTGCCGTGCGTGATGGTGCCGGTGAAAAACTGCGGGTTATCGGCTGCCTTACAGATATTCTGGTAGCGCCGGAAAATCCGCAAGCCGTACTGGAAACGCTTTGCCAGCCGGATGTCCGTATAGTTACACTCACCGTGACGGAAAAAGGCTATTGTTATCTGCCTGCCAACCGCACGCTAGATGAAAATCATGCCGATATCATCCATGATCTTCAAAACCCGCAGGTACCACGCTCAGCTCCGGCTTTTCTGACAGAAGCCATAAAGCGGCGGCGTGACAAAGGGTTAAGCCCATTCACTATTTTATCTTGCGATAATCTGCCTGCAAATGGCGAAACACTGAGACGTGTAACCATCAGGCTGGCTGAACTGACAGATCCGGAGTTGGCCCGTTACATTGCAGAGCAGGTCGCTTTCCCGTCCAGTATGATTGACCGTATTGTACCCGCCACAACCGATGCGGACCGCGCATCCGTCAGCCGGATATTAGGCGCAGAAGATCAATGGCCGGTTTGCACAGAACCTTTCAGCCAGTGGGTGATCGAAGATCATTTTCCTTCCGGCCGCCCTGCATGGGAGAAGGCTGGTGTTACATTCGTCCGCGATGTTGCCGCATTTGAACTGATGAAATTGCGGTTGCTCAACGGCAGTCATTCTACTCTGGCCTATCTTGGTTATCTGGCAGGACATCAGACCGTCTCAGACACAATGACGGCAGCCGGCTTTAAAAACTTTATCCGCACCATGATGGATGACGAAATAACGCCGACACTACCGGAACTGTCGGATTTCAATCTGACATTCTATAAAGATCAGCTGATTGAACGGTTCTGCAATCC
>JAIRVW010000234.1 GCA_031253705.1 Brucellaceae bacterium | reverse complement strand
GTTACAACATGGCTGGCTTTACAAATCCGCAATGCACAGCAGGCCGCAGAAGAAGCGCGTAAACAAATGGCGCAAATGGCGCGGGTGATGACACTCGGCGAATTGACAGCGTCCATCGCGCATGAGGTCAATCAGCCATTGGCAGCTGTCACCACCAGTGCGGCGGCATGCACGCGCTGGCTGGCGACTGAGCCGCCGAATATTGAAAAAGCGCGGCAAGCCGCAGAGCGGATCAGTAAAGATGCAACGCGTGCCGCGGAAGTGGTTGGGCGTGTGCGTGCTTTGGTGCAGCGTCAGCCTGCAGCGCGTGAAGATATCCGCATGAACAATCTGATACTGGACGTGCTGGCACTGGTGCGCGGCGATCTGGAGCGCTGGCGGGTGAATATCCGGCTCGATCTCGATGAGGCTTTGCCGGTGATACAAGGCGACAGGATTGAAATTGAGCAGGTGCTGCTCAACCTGTTCAGTAATGCGGTGGAGGCGGTGCGGGACAGTAAGCGTGTTGAGCCGCGTGAGATCATGATCCTGTCGCGTGGTGAGCCGGATGGTTCTGTTCGCGTGGCGGTGTCTGATACCGGCGAGGGGGTGCCCGCAGAGCGGCTGAAAACCATGTTCGATGCGTTTTATACCACCAAATCAGGCGGTATCGGTATTGGTCTGGCGATCAGCCGGAGTATTATCGAGGCGCATCAGGGGGCTATCCGTGCCTATCCCCGTCACCCGCACGGTCTTGTTGTAGAATTCACCTTAAATGGCAGCGGAATAAAAGCATGAAACAACCGGTCAGTGATACTCAGAATACAGAAGAACCGGTCGTTTATATTATTGATGATGACCAGTCTTTGCGTGAGGCCATTGAGGACCTTCTGAATTCTGTGGGTCGGCAAGCGCAGTCCTTTGCATCTGTGCAGGCTTTTCTGGACACAGAACGTCATGATGCTCCGGCGTGTCTGGTACTGGATATCCGCATGCCCGGTATGAGCGGGCTGGATTTTCATCGCGAGATGGACAAGTGGGATGTGCAGTTGCCGGTTATTTTTATCACCGGTCACGGTGATATTCCGATGTCTGTGCGGGCTATGAAGCAGGGCGCTGTCGAGTTTCTGACCAAGCCGTTCCGCGAGCAGGATTTGCTGGATGCAATCCATCAGGCCATTGAGCTCGACCGTAAAAACCGTATTACCCGCAACAGCCTGAAATCACTGAAAGATCATTATGCCGGCCTGAGTGATGGTGAGCGTGATGTGGTCAACCATGTGGTCGCAGGACTGCTTAATAAACAGATCGCAGCGGAGCTGGGCATCAGCGAAATTACGGTGAAAGTGCGCCGTGCACAGGCAATGCGCAAAATGCAGGCTGCATCTTTACCCGAGCTGGTGCGGATGATGCAGCAGTTGCAGGAAACTTGAATGATGAGAGAATATGACACTGCCAAAAGCTTTGCTTTTGAAGGTGTTCTTTGTTCATTTCAGAAAAATATTATCTCAGTGAGAGAAGGAATGGCGCACCCGAAAGGATTCGAACCTCTGACCCCCAGATTCGTAGTCTGGTGCTCTATCCAGCTGAGCTACGGGTGCTGGCCAGGAGTGCTTCGTTTCGGCAAACACTCTCTTAAGTACTTTATTTCGTATTAAAATAAAATCTTATCAACTGAGACAATGGCGCACCCGAAAGGATTCGAACCTCTGACCCCCAGATTCGTAGTCTGGTGCTCTATCCAGCTGAGCTACGGGTGCATGCCCTAGAACCGCGCCGTTTCCGTGCGGTATGCGCTCTCTAAAGGGTTCTGTTTGGCATTGCAAGGGTTTGTAACGGAAAACTTTCAAAAATTTGTATTTTTTTTGAAGCGTGGGGATAAAAACAAGAAAACCACGCGATTGCGTGGCTTTCTCGACAGTGTTTTCCGTGCAGGGCGTTGAAATAATTACACCATATTGCGTTGGCTGCGCTGCATCTGTGGCGGATAGGCCGGCATATCGGGGATGCGAATCTCGAATAGAGCACCTTCCGTGTAGTCTTCGCGCAATTCGATGGTGCCGCCATGGGCGCGCACCAGTTCCTGAGCAATCACCAGCCCCAAGCCGGTGCCGTCGCTGCGGGTAGACCCGCGAAACGCGGTAAAGAGATTATCCCGTGCTTTTTTCGGTAAACCGGGGCCGGTATCGGCAACGGCGATGCAACATTGATTGCCCATGCGCCATGCAGAAATGGTCAGGCTTTTCTCGGTTTCTGGCGCGGTATTGTGTGTACTCATCGCCTGCACGGCATTACGGCAGAGATTATTCAGCACACGCAGCATCTGTTCTTTGTCGATATAGGCTTCAAAATCGACCGGAATCATATTGCGGAAGGTGATCTCCACATTCGGCGGAATCACCAGCATGTCTTCGACTTCATGCAGGAGCGGGCGCAACAGACGTTGCTGACGCACCGGAACCGCTTCCTGCGTGCGGCCATAGGCGATTACTGTCTCTGAATAGGTGATGGCGCGGTTCAGTGTCCGGATCAGCTTTGGCGAAAAGCGCTGCACGACAGGATCCTGTGTATCGGCAAGACTGTCGGACATCAGCTGTGCTGATGCCAGAATATTGCGCATGTCATGATTGATCTTGGAGAC
>JAIRVW010000231.1 GCA_031253705.1 Brucellaceae bacterium | reverse complement strand
CTAATTTATTCCGATAGAGTCACCTTATGCGACGAACGGTCTGAAATGGTTATCATACAGACGCGGGTTCGCCTCAATGGGAACCTGTCACAAAAAGGAGGGTGCTCTATGGCCCGTGCAACTTTACCGGCTATCACCGCAGGTGATGGTGGTCTGACACGATATCTCGATGAAATCCGCCGCTTCCCGATGCTTCAGCCGCAGGAAGAATATATGCTTGCCAAACGCTATAGCGAGCATGCTGATCCGGAAGCCGCCCATAAACTTGTTACCAGTCACCTGCGTCTCGTGGCCAAAATTGCCATGGGCTATCGCGGCTACGGCCTGCCGATCGGTGAAGTAATCTCTGAAGGCAATGTCGGCCTGATGCAGGCAGTCAAACGCTTTGAACCGGAACGCGGTTTCCGTTTGGCGACTTATGCGATGTGGTGGATCAAAGCCTCGATTCAGGAATATGTGCTGCGGTCGTGGAGCCTTGTTAAAATGGGCACCACCGCAAATCAGAAGCGCCTGTTCTTTAACCTGCGTAAGGCAAAGAACCGTATTCAGGCTCTGGATGACGGTGATCTGAACCCTGAACAGGTCAAGGAAATCGCACATCGCCTCAGCGTGTCGGAAGAAGAAGTCGTGTCCATGAACCGCCGTATGAGCGGGGATGCATCACTCAACGCACCGATCCGTGCATCGGAAGGTGAAAGCGGTGAATGGCAGGACTGGCTGGTTGATGACAGCGCGTCTCAGGAACAGGTGCTGATTGATGAGGATGAACTCAACAGCCGCCGCACCATGCTTGAAACTGCAATGTCCAAGCTCAATGACCGCGAACGCCGGATTTTTGAAGCCCGTCGCCTGTCAGAAGAGCCGGTAACACTGGAAGATCTGTCGACCGAATTCGGCATCAGCCGTGAGCGTGTCCGCCAGATCGAAGTCCGCGCTTTCGAAAAAGTACAGGAGGCCGTCATGGCCTCCGCTCAGGCTGCATAAAGCGGATATTCCGCAACATCCGGCATAAAACAAAACCGCCCTGTACAGCGTACAGGGCGGTTTTTTTTATTATTAGTACATCGTGCGCCCGATTGGGCACTAAGGCTCGCCATAACACTTTAATATCAGGGCATAGCGTGTTTGATATGTTTCACACGCTGCTACCCTGTCTTTGTGTTCTTATCAGTTGGCTGCCGGTGCTGCATTGCCCCAGCTTTTCAGCACTTCATCAAAGACTTTATCGCCCGGAACGCCCTTCTCAATGCTGATCAGTGCGCGACGGCCATTGCGATAGGTAATCGGAATATCAACCCACTGCTGACGACGCATCAGCGACAGGTTCATATCAACAGCGGTACGGGCATCATTGAGCGCCACGAGGAAGAAATTATCCGCAATCTTCATCGGAATAGCCGCCAACGGATTACCGGCTGACTGCTCGGAATCCTTGAAGGTTACGCGCTGAACATTCTCAACCACGCCGCCGTCAAAATCATCCGGCACAGTATAAATCATTTCAATCAGATGACTTGCAGGGATCGACTGATCCGCATTACGACGCAGTGTCATGCGCAGATTGAGCTTCTTATCCGGAAAATTAACATCCGCACGGATTGCCGGCTCATCCGGCACACCTTCACCCGGTGAATCCTGTATAACCGACCAGACAACATTGCCCTTGATTGCAGCCGAAGTTTCACCGCCACGCTGTTCCTCATAGAAGAAAGCCTGCTGGCCGACCGGAATGCTCTGTGCCGGTGTATTAGTACCACCTGCAGGCTGGCCGTTGGTTGCTGGCGCTGTGCCGGTAACCGGCGCATTCGATGTACCCTCACCAACCGTCGGCTTATCACCGGAAGAGCCCGCATCCACTTCGCTGCCATCCGGCAGCAAGCGCTGGGTCAGCTTCTGCTCGCCTTCCGGCTTGGTTTCTGCCGGAGGTGTCGTTGTTGCTGCATTATTACCATTAGTATCGGTATTCGCAGCAGGCGGTGTGGTTGTTTCCGGTGGTGTTGTCGTGCCGGTATCAGTACCGTCACCGCTATCCTCACCCGCATCCGTACCTTCACCGCTATCCGTCGTGCCACTGGTCAGAGAAGATACATAATCTTTAATCTGATCCTGATAGGTCCAGCCGGCATAACCGGCGCCGCCGAGCAGCAGAACAGCAATCAAACCGACAATCAAACCTTTAGAACGGTTGCTGCGCGGTTCATCATCATAAACGCTGTTTTTATATGCGCCACGATCATCAAAATCCGATGTATCAGCGCGCTCATTCTGCCATTCATCCGAAGTCTGACCGTGAACCGTCTCATCATGCGGATCATCCGGCAGCACAGATGCACCGGAGCTTTGTTCATCAACAACACCGGCCTCCTGAACAGCCTTGAGAAAATCTTCAAGCGGATCTGTCGTCTGTTCCGGCTGCGCCGCCTCTTCAGCAGCGCGCTCGGCAGCACGATATTCCGCTTCTACCTCTTCAACCGCAGCTTCAAGCATCTGGCGCTGGCGCTGTGCCACAGCATCCGGCGCACTGGCAGCCGCAAGCTTCTGCTCGATCGTGGAACGGGCCTTCGCATAGACACGCTGACGTAGCGCCTGATCAGGATTAGCCTGAGCATCAATTGTCTTTTTCAGTACCGCTGCAAAATCTGCCATACTCTTCCAAATCCGTTACTGGCGACTGAATCTGCTGTTTCACACGCAGATAACAGCGTCATGTCAGCACATTCATGAGAAAATCAGATAAAATCTGAATGTTTTATTAAACATAACTCTTAACGAATGCAAAGTTTACTGTGGAATTCAACACCTTACAGACGGTCACAAACGATAAATTCCCGTTAAAAACCGCCTTATTCCCCTGAAAACATCCCCTGATCAACATGGAGCACTCTGCCTGTGCAATCAAGGGGCATAAAATGCAAAAAAGGCGGAACCGAAATTCCGCCTTTTAAAATCATACCGGTTCAGCCGGTTTTAGTCCTGAAACGGGTCGGTGACCAGAATCGTATCATCGCGCTCAGGGCTGGTGGAGAGCATAGAAACCGGCGTACCGATCAGCGCTTCAATATAGCGGACATATTTCACAGCCTGTGCAGGCAACTCGTTCCACGAACGGGCACCGGCAGTGGTGTCTTTCCAGCCTTCCAGTGTTTCATAGATCGGCTTGACGCGTGCCTGTGCATCCATGGAAGCAGGCAGATAATCAATGCGCTTGCCGTCCAGCTCATAGGCCACGCAAACTTTGATCTCGTCCAGACCGTCAAGAACGTCCAGCTTGGTCAGTGCAATACCGGTAATGCCGGAAGTGCGCACAGTCTGCTTGACCAGAACCGCATCGAACCAGCCGCAACGGCGGGAACGGCCGGTATTTACACCGACTTCACGGCCAACGGTCGAGAGATGCTGACCGATTTCATCATCCAGCTCGCAAGGGAACGGACCTTCACCAACGCGGGTAGTGTAAGCCTTGGTAATACCCAGAACATAACCGATTGCTGTCGGGCCGAGACCCGAACCGGCTGCAGCCTGACCGGCAACAGTATTGGACGAAGTTACAAACGGATAGGTGCCGTGGTCGTTGTCGAGCAGTGCGCCCTGCGCACCTTCAAACAGAATGCGGGCACCGGCTTTGCGCTTGTCATCCAGAATTTTCCAGACCTGATCCACATAAGGCAGGATCTTGTCAGCGACTTCGATCAGCTCGTTATGAATCGCATCAACGGAAATCTCAGCCAGTCCCATACCGCGACGCAGCGCATTGTGGTGGGTCAGCAGGCGTTCGATTTTCGGACGCAGGCTTTCCGGTTCAGCCAGATCGATCACGCGGATGGCGCGACGGCCAACCTTGTCCTCATATGCAGGGCCGATGCCGCGCTTGGTGGTGCCGATTTTCAGACCGGCAGAACCGTCTTCACGGATCGCATCCAGCTCACGGTGCAGAGACAGGATCAGAGGAGCATTTTCAGCAATGCGCAGAACTTCAGGGGTCACTTCAACGCCCTGTGCGCGCAGCTTTTCAACTTCTGTCACGAAATGATGCGGGTCGACGACAACGCCGTTACCGATAACGGAAAGCTTGCCGCGTACGAGGCCTGAAGGGAGCAGTGCGAGCTTATAGCTTACACCGTCAATCACCAGAGTATGACCGGCATTATGGCCGCCCTGATAGCGCACGATTACGTCAGCGCGCTCCGACAACCAGTCAACGATCTTACCTTTACCTTCGTCGCCCCATTGCGAGCCGACGACGATCACATTAGCCATGAAGAAAACTCCTCAGTACAGAATGTACAGTGTGTTTGGAATTTGAATCGAGCCTGTGACACATGCCGCTTTAGGCCCGCTCTTTCTAAAACGCGTGCTTATGCAAGCCCGTATTTTTTACAGAACGTGAGCTTCTATACAGCGTCACAACAAAAAGTGCGACTCCCGATTGCCGGAAATCGCACCTCATCCTGTAAAAACTGGCTTATTTTACCAGATTACGCATCATAAACCGCGCATCTTCCGAATAGCTGAGCAGTTTTTCGCGCAATTGCGGCACATCCTGCACGGAGAATCCCTGTTTTTCCCAATAAGGTTGCGATCCGTTCACCGCGACGAGTGACAGTGAGTCGAAACCATGCGCCTGCGCAGTAGCCACCAAAATGGAAACAAGTTTGCGAGCGGCACCAAAAGCACGCGCCTGCGGCAGCAGTGCTACGTCATGCATATAGAAACTATCGGCGGCTTCCGGTGCCTTTTGTAACAGCGTGTTCAGTGCCGGTGCGGAAAACCGCATCCACGGATGACTGAAACTATAGCCGAGCAATTGTTTGTCGCCCTGCAACACAAAAGCGCCTGATGCAAACACTTCCAGGCGATCTTTATAAATGGCTGCATCTTCCGGAAAATCCGGATGCACCACACAACTCATATCATAGACTTCCGCCAGATCTGACGGCTGCATCAAACGCCAATCGGCGCTCAACGGTATTGTATTCTCAGACATATTCATTGCCTTTATACACTGGCGGCATACCACATTGATATTCCGTCCGTTGATAAAGCACATCCCGAAAAGCACAACACTTTCCGGGATGTGTATTTAGTTTAGATATGCAGACGTAGTGACCTAATCAATCCGCAGCGACATCAAAAACCAGCGGGCGGGCCTGCACAATGGCTTCATTGGCGCGCAGCACATCCAGAACAGCATCCGGAATACGCTCATCAAGATAGAGCAGCGCAATCGCATCGCCGCCCATCCGCTCACGACCGAGCGAGAAGTTCGCAATATTCACGCCATGCTGGCCGCAAACCGTACCCAACCAGCCGATCATGCCCGGCGTGTCATTATTGGTGGTGTAAAGCATGTGCTGACCAACTTCCGCATCCAGATTAATACCCTTGATCTGGATGAAGCGCGGCTTGCCATCGGAGAAGCAGGTACCGGCAATCGAGCGGGTACGGGTCGTGGTGCGCACAGTGATCTTGATATAGCCGTCGAAAACGCCGGATTTATCACGCTTCACTTCCGAGACGATAATACCGCGTTCTTTCACCATAACCGGTGCCGATACCATATTCACATCGGAGACCTGCGGACGGATCAGACCGGCAAGCGCAGCGCTCATCAATGCGCGGGTATTCATGGTAGCGGTGGAGCCGTCAAACAGGATTTCAACTTCCTGAATAGGTTCATCCGTCACCTGACCGATAAAGGCACCAAGCACTTCAGCCAGTTTCACAAACGGCTTGAGGCGCGGCGCTTCTTCCGCAGTGATCGACGGCATGTTGATCGCATTGGTAACAGCGCCTTTGATCAGATAGTCAGCCATCTGCTCGGCAACCTGAATGGCAACATTTTCCTGTGCTTCCGAAGTCGATGCACCCAGATGCGGGGTGCAAACCACATTCGGCAGGTCGAACAATTCAGATTCGGTTGCTGGTTCAACTTCAAACACGTCGATACCGGCACCGGCAACTTTGCCGGATTTCAGTGCCGCAACCAGATCCTTCTCAACAATCAAACCACCGCGGGCGCAGTTAATAATGCGCACACCATCTTTCATCTTGGCAAGATTTTCTGCGTTGATGATGTTGCGGGTCTTATCGGTCATCGGCGTATGCAGGCTAATGAAGTCTGCGCGCGCCAGCAGATCGTCGAGTTCGACTTTCTCAACACCCAGTTCTTCTGCACGGCCTTCCGAGAGGAACGGGTCAAAGGCCACAACATTCATCTTGAGGCCGATAGCGCGGGTTGCAACAATCGAACCGATATTACCGCAACCGATCACGCCGAGTGTCTTGCCGGTAATTTCCACACCCATGAAGCGGTTCTTTTCCCACTTACCGGCGCGGGTTGACTGGTCAGCCTCCGGCAGCTGGCGGGCAACTGCAAACATCAGAGCAATGGCGTGTTCCGCAGTGGTGATCGAATTACCAAAAGGCG
>JAIRVW010000217.1 GCA_031253705.1 Brucellaceae bacterium | reverse complement strand
TCCCGAGAAAGTCAGCGCCGTCAGGGGCGATAAGGGCAACCGGCGTGGTCTCGGCAGTGAGATTTTCCTCGAACAGACCTTTGATAAAGTCCAGTTCGTGGCCATCCTGCCGCCACCATGCATTCCATACGCGGTCAGCCGCATCATCCAAAAACTGCGGCTGGGTCTTCAGGTCTGATATTTTGTAAGTCATTTTAGCTTTTGCTACGTTGGCGCAGTTCCGGATTTGCTTCCAGTTCACGCTGATAAGAGACAAGGCCGTTTACATAGGCCTCCTGACGGGCAACGCTCCAGTAGCGCAGATCATCCAGCTCGATTTTTTCGGCTGTCACAGCACAAATTACATAAGAGCCTGGCTCAAGAACCTGATAGTCACCATCGAGATAACGCAATTTGGCTTCGCCGGTGCGATTGCTGGAAAACATATTCATTATTCTTTCCTGTAAACTTTATTAGAGCATAATTCCTTAAACTTGGATCAGTTTAAGGTAAAATTATGCTCTACTTTTAAAATGTTAGAGCGACCTTTGTGCGCCCAACGGGGCGCCCGGCGCTCTAAAGGTGTCTTTACCTGCGACCGAACAGACGTTCAATATCGCTGAGTTTTAATTCTATATAGGTCGGCCGTCCGTGATTGCATGTGCCGGAGCCCGGTGTCGCTTCCATCTGGCGCAACAATGCGTTCATTTCCTCGCCTTTCATGCGGCGGCCGGAACGTACAGAGCCATGGCAGGCCATAGTCGCGGCAACATGGTTGAGCATATCTTTCAACCCGTTTGCGGTGTCATGCTCGGCAATTTCATCCGCCAGATCACGGATCAGTTGCTGCACATCCATTTCGCCAAGCATGGCCGGTGTCTCACGCACTGCCACTGCACCGGGGCCAAATAGCTCCACACTCAGACCAAAGCGTTCTAGCGTCGGTGCATGGGCAACAACGCGCTCTGCATCTTCTTCCGGCAGATCAACAATTTCAGGGATCAGCAGCATCTGCGCGGCCATTGGCTTGGATTCCAGCGCGGTCTTCAGCGCTTCATAAACCAGCCTCTCATGGGCGGCGTGCTGATCGACAATCACCAGACTGTCTTCGGTCTGGGCGACAATATAATTGGCGTGGATCTGCGCCCGTGCGGCACCAAGCGGTGCACGCAGCAGTTCCGCCGGTGCTTCAATCTCGGCGGCGCGGCTGTCAGCACTGGGCGCTGCGAATTGTGAAATTGTCGCCTGTAAAGCCTCACCGAAACCAGCCTGTTCGAAGCGTGGTGCCGGTTGGCTGTCGAGATGCAGCGGACGCTGTGCCGGATGGGCAGTCTGTGGTGACCATTCCTGCCGCGGCGGTTCTGGTCGGTAATTCGAGGCAGACTGCCAGTTTCGGGCAGGGGATGCAGTGTATGAACCGGCTGACCGTTCCGGCACCGCAGAATTCTGTGCTTCAAAACCCTTGGATTCGAATCCCTGTGCCTGAAAGGCTTTCAGCATGGCTTCTGCGCCGCTGGTGGCAGGGCGGATGCCTGATTGCGCCAAAGCATGGCGGATGGTGCCGACAATCAGACCGCGCACCAATCCCGGATCACGAAAGCGTACATCAGCCTTAGCTGGATGCACATTGACGTCGACATGAGCCGGATCAAGCTGGAGAAACAACACGCCGACCGGATGGCGGTCGCGGGCAATCACATCGGAATAAGCGCCGCGCAATGCGCCAAATACCTGTTTATCGCGCACCGGACGGCCGTTAATATAGGCAAACTGATGCAGGGAATTGGCACGGTTGAATGACGGAATAGCCGTAAAGCCGGTGAGGCGCACACCTTCGCGCTCGCTGTCGAGTGCCAAAGCGTTCTCAGAGAAGTCCGTACTCAATACCTGCGAAATGCGCTCCAGCATTGCGGTTTCAGTCACCGTTTCACCGGCGCTACATGTGGCAGGCAATTCCAGCGGGCTGCGATCTGTACCGGCAATAGAAAAACGGATTTGCGGAAAGGAAATCGCAATGCGTTTGATCACTTCCGTAATGGCCGTGGATTCCGCGCGATCGGTTTTCATAAATTTCAGACGGGCAGGAGTCGCATAAAACAGATCGCTGACTTCAACGATCGTACCGCGATTGATCGCTGTCGGGCGCGGGCCTTCCAGATGACCGCCACGCACCACGACCTCGTAGCCGGAATCAGCTTCAGCCGTGCGAGATTTAATGCTGAGGCGGGCAACGGAGCCGATGGATGGCAGTGCTTCACCGCGAAAACCAAGGGCGCGGATATCATGCACATCATCGGTCAGTTTCGAGGTGCAGTGGCGCGAGACAGCAAGTGTCAGCTCATCAGCCGGAATACCGCCGCCATTATCCGTTACGCGGATCAGGTTTTTACCGCCACCGGCAGTCACTACGTCAATGCGAGTGGCTCCGGCGTCAATCGCATTTTCGACCAGCTCTTTCACTACGCTGGCAGGGCGTTCAATCACCTCACCGGCAGCAATCTGGTTGATAATGGTTTCGCTCAGGAGCCTGATAGACATAGAATGATCCGCTGCATTTGGTAGAAGTCAGATGATGTGCAGAGCGTATCCGCACATCATCATTGAGCTGAATTCAGCGCTGTTTCTGCTGCTGAACAATGCCGTAAAGATTGGTGCAGCGGGTGCCAGAACGGCAATAAGCGAGGATCGGAGCCGGTGCATTTTCCACAGCTGCAGTCATGTCATCCAGATTTTCCTGTGTGATCTGGCCGCCTGCCACAGGGATGAAGTAGGTTTGCAGACCGGCGGCTTTTGCTGCCTGTGCAACTGCATCATAGAGTGGCTGGCCGTCGGATTCATGATCCGGACGGTTGCAAATCAGAGTTTTGAAACCCTGTGCCACAACACCGGCAATATCTTCCGGCGCCAGCTGGCCGGTTACAGCAAAATTTTCATCAATCAGACGAATGTCCATGAGTCAGAACCTTTTTAGTGGATTTTCTTCAGAATATACCATCGTGATGTGCTTACCACCCCGAAAGCGCTTATTGCCTGTTGAAACTGCCGTGCAATGGCGGAAATTATCATCCGTTTAAGTGCTGGTATATGCTTTCAATAAAAGCATATAGTCATGCGGTCAGAGGGTTGAAAGGGAAAACCATGGATAAAACCTGCGGACTTGAGGGAGAGGGCGCGGATATTCCGTCTGCCACGCTTGAGGTCAGTAATATTATCCGTCGTCAGGGCGTGCTGAAAGCCTCACAGCGACAGGTAGCTGAAGAGGTGCCGGTCGCCTTTTCCTATGGTGGTACCACCCATGCGGTGATGATGGCCAGCCCGCAGGATATTGAGGATTTTGCCGTTGGTTTCAGCCTCTGCGAAGGCATTATTGCGGAACCTTTCGAAATCGAGGCGATGGAGATTCAGAGCTTTCCCGCCGGTATTGATGTGCAGATGCAATTGTCGGATCTGAAGCGCGATGCACTGACGGCGCGTCGCCGTCATATGGCCGGGCCGGTCGGTTGCGGCCTGTGCGGTATTGAATCGATCACGCAAGCCGTGCGGGAGTTTCCGCCGGTTACAGACAGTGATTTCATACTGGGGTCTGAGCAGATTGTGCAGGCGGCAGAGCAGATGTGGGATTTGCAGGTCTTGCATCGGGCAACCGGCGCCGTTCATGCAGCCGGTTTCTATCAGGCGCGTCAGAGCGGCGGTGAGATACTGGCCGTGCGTGAGGATGTCGGACGGCATAATGCACTGGACAAGCTGGCAGGCTTCTTGTTGCGCGGTGAGGGTAAGGCTGCAAATGCCAATCCGGCGCGTGGTGCTGTGGTTGTGACCAGCCGTGTTTCGCTGGAAATGGTGCAGAAAACAGCGGCGATCCGTTCGCCGGTGATCATGGCGATTTCTGCGCCAACCGCTCTGGCCATTCGTACTGCGGAGGCGCTGAATATTACGCTGGTTGCACTGGTACGTGGTGCGGAATTTGATGTCTATACCCACCCGCATCGTATTTTGGAGTAAAAAGCGGCCTGCCGAAACAGACCGCTTTCTTTACTTTTATGCTTCGATTTTGCTGTAAGTGTCCAAAATCTGCACGGTTGCATGGGCAGCTTCGCGGCCTTTGACTTTGAAATGCGCATGGAAGAAATCATGATGCTCTTTGCTGTCATGATAATGATGCGGGGTCAGCACAACGCTTAAGACCGGCACATCGGTATCCATCTGCGCCTGCATCAGGCCTTTGATCACGGCATCGGAAACGAAGTCGTGACGATAAATACCGCCGTCAACCACAAAGCCCGCTGCAACAACAGCGGCATATTTTCCGGTGCCGGCCAGTGTGCGGGCGAGAAGCGGTGCTTCAAATACGCCCGGCACGTCAAAGACTTCAACATCAATGCCGTTGCTGGTCAGTTTAGCCAGTTCTTCAATATAGGATTTGCGTGCTTCATCCACGATATCGGCGTGCCAACGCGCCTGAATGAATGCAACTTTGAGGGAAGATGGGTTGGTCAAGCTCTGGTTCATAGTTTCATCTCTTGATACTAGAATCAGGGCGCAAATTCACAAAAAGACAGCTCACCCGTGAAGCGGGTGCTGTTTTACCGTGTCTTTGCTCTCTTTCATCCGGACTATACCGTCGGCTCCGGCATCGCACCGGATCTGCTGACTCTGAATAAAAGGCTTATTCAGACGCTCGCGGGCTCAAAGA
>JAIRVW010000091.1 GCA_031253705.1 Brucellaceae bacterium | reverse complement strand
GTGGACAATTGTGAATGCTGCAGTCGGTGTGACGGGGGTCTTTAACAATCTCGATCAGAATATGCCGTTTGTTGATCTCGCGCTCAGCTATGACCGCAATCACGTATATATTGATGCCAAACGTAATGCTGTTGCTTTCTGCGATGTTGCTGTGACTTCCAATCAATGTGCAACGGGCAATGGAATTGAGAGCACCGGCGTCGGTAATACGGTCTATGATCTCGTGGCGTCACTGACAGATGAGACCAGTGCACGGCAGGCCTTTGATGCGCTGTCCGGTGAAATTCATGCCTCAGCAAAGTCGGCACTGATTGAAGACAGCCGTTTTATCCGCAATGCCGCCAATGACCGTCTGCGTGCAGCTTTCGGTGATGCCGGTGCCTCTGTAACTTCTGTGTTGGCCTATGGCTCACAAGGCGCTCCGGTTGCCGTTGCCGCGACGCATTCGGGGCCGGTATTCTGGACACAGGGTTTTGGCAGCTGGGGATCAACGGACGGTGACGGCAATGCCCGTGGTATGGATCGCAATACCGGTGGTCTGCTGATCGGAGCGGATACTATGCTTGGTGACTGGCGTGCAGGTGTGCTGTCCGGTTACAGCCATTCCCGCATCAAAGGGGACAATGGCAGCGGCTCGGTATCCTCTGACAATTATCACCTCGGTCTTTATGCAGGCACAAACTGGGGCAATGTGAATTTGCGAAGCGGAATGGCTTATACATGGCACAATGTGGATGCTGGTCGCTTTGTGGCCATTCCGGGCTTGGAGGAACAGCTCAAGGCAGATTACAGCGCCGGTACATTCCAGGTCTTCGGGGAACTTGGTTACGATATCAGTCTGAAAAATGGTCTGCGGCTTGAGCCTTTTGCAAATCTGGCCCATGTCAGTCTGCATACCAATGGTTTCTCAGAGACCGGTGGTGCAGCCGCGCTCAACAGTCAGAGCAGCAATACCAATGTGACATTTACCACGCTCGGTCTGCGCGGGGAGTCTGGTGTTGCTTTCGGAGATACGCAGGCGACTTTGCGCGGTATGGCCGGTTGGCGGCATGCGGTTAATGGTGCCGTGCCGGAAGCAGCGTTCGCATTCTCTGCGGGCAATGATTTTACCATTGCGGGCGCACCTCTTGCAAAAGACAGTGCAGTGATTGAGGCCGGACTTGATTTTAACTTCAAACCCAATGCCACAATAGGGCTGTCCTATACGGGGCAATATTCCGGCTCTGCGCAGGATCATGGTTTCAAAGCGGATTTCAAAATGAAATTCTGAGGGGAGCTGACATCTCCCGCAAGTCTGTGGTCGTATTGAAGAATGCCTGTGCTTGTCACAGGCATTCTTTTTATCCGGCAAAATCTGCCACGTGATTGATAGCGATACGGAATTGTTCCTGATAATAAACACGATACAGGAATAAAGACTGGGAGAATCTTGGAATGCGGATCGGATTGGCAGAACCTGTTTTACAAAACAAGACAGAAAAGCTGCCTGTCAGAGACTGGGATAAAGCCTATTCCAATGTGATGCATGTTGCCAATTCTGCCAGCTATGCACCATTGTGGCAGCAAAAATCACAGGCCTATCGTGAGCAATTGCAGGCACAAAACCGCCTGATTGCCGATGTGCGTTATGGTGCAGCTGAGCGCAATCTGCTGGATATTGTTCTGCCGCAGGGACAGCCGCGCGGACTGGCTGTTTTTGTCCATGGCGGCTATTGGCTGCGCTTTGATAAATCCTGTTTCACCCATCTGGCGCAAGGTGTGGTTGCGCACGGTTTTGCTATGGCTATTCCGTCTTACACATTATGCCCGCAAGCCCGAATTGATGAAATCACGATTGAAACCGGTCTGGCAATTACACAGGCTGCGTCGATGATCGCGGGTCCTTTACATCTGACGGGGCACTCGGCTGGCGGGCATCTGGTTGCACGTATGGCAACCACCACGACACCGCTGAACCGCAGCCTGCAACAGCGCTTGAGAAAGATTGTGCCGGTTTCAGCACTGGCGGATTTGCGCCCGCTGCTGCATCTCACCATGAACAAGGATTTTAAACTCAACCTTGAACAGGCGCGGCTTGAAAGTCCGGCTTTGCTGGAGCCTTTAACCGGCAGCGATATTACTGCATGGGTCGGCGCTGCCGAACTGCCGGAATTCATCCGTCAAAATCGTGCTTTAGCCAATTTATGGAGCGGATTTGATATTGCAGTGGATCAGGTTGAAGAGCCTGACCGCCATCATATGAATATTATTGACGGGCTTGCAGAGTCGGATCACCCGCTGACACGCCGGTTATTGTGCCTTTGAACACTTTAAACAGGGTTTTCCATCGGGAATATCAAAAGCGAACTTGTAAGAAACGATAATTTATTATTGAACTACCCGAGAAGAATAATCATGAGGGAACACGGATGAGAAAAATTACTCTTGGTTTATCAACGGCCTGTCTTGGCCTTGGTCTGGCTTTCGCTAATGCTGCTCAGGCTGAACCTGTGAAAATCGGCATGATCACCACACTGTCCGGCGGGGGCGCCGGACTGGGTATTGATATTCGTGACGGTTTCATGCTCGCGCTTAAACAGGCTGACAATAAAGATGTGACCCTCATCGTTGAGGATGATGCGCAAAAGCCGGAGCTGGCTGTGCAGATCGCCGATAAAATGGTGCAGAGCGATAAGGTGGATATTCTCACCGGTATCGTCTGGTCCAATCTGGCAATGGCCGTTGTGCCGGGCGTTGTGGCGCAGGACAAGATTTACGTTTCCACAAATGCAGGCCCTTCCGCGCTGGCCGGTGCCAAATGTAATGCCAATTATTTCAATGCAGCCTATCAGAATGATAATCTGCATGAGGCCGTCGGCAATTATGCCAATACAGCCGGTTATAAGAACACCTTTATTCTGGCGCCGAATTATCCGGCAGGCACCGATGCACTGACCGGTTATAAGCGTTTTTATAAAGGCGCATTGGCCGGTGAAATTTACACCAAAGTCGGCCAGACCGATTATGCTGCCGAGATCGCACAGATCCGTGCTTCCGGCGCGGATTCCGTCTATTTCTTCCTGCCGGGCGGTATGGGCGTGGCTTTCATGAAGCAATATTCCCAGTCGGGCATGACCATTCCGGTAACGGGTCCGGGCTTCTCCTTTGATCAGGATGTTCTGGGTGCGATCGGTGATGCGGCTCTGGGTGTGAAGAATTCTTCTCACTGGTCAAAAGATCTCGATAATGAAGCTAATAAAGCTTATGTCGAGGCTTTCAAAAAAGAATATGGCCGTCTGCCTTCGCTCTATGCAACACAGGGCTATGATGCAGCCAATCTGATCCTTTCGGCAGCGGCTAAAGCGAGCGTAAACGACAAAGATGCTTTCCGTGCAGCGATGAAGGCGGCGGATTTCAAGTCTGTTCGCGGCAAGTTTAAATTCGGCAATAATAATCATCCTGTTCAGGATATTTATATGCGTGAAGTGATCAAGGAAGACGGTGTTCTGACCAATAAGATCGTGGCGACAAGTTTCACTGATCATCAGGATGTCTACGCCAAAGATTGCAAACTCTGATACAGGTTGTGCAGCAGCAGGCTCTGCTGCTGCACCGCTGCTTATCGCTATAGTGTCTGCATGAGGAGATCGGACTGATGAATAAAACAGTCCGGTTGCAGGCGTTTCTTTTCAGCTCTTGTTATGAAAAATCATCATCAGATCGGACGCGTTTTTGTCTTCTGCGCTCTTTATTGAACAGCTGCTAAACGGGCTGCAATTCGGCATTATGCTGTTTTTAATGGCGGCAGGCCTGACCCTGATTTTCGGGGTGATGGGCGTGATTAATCTCGCTCATGGTTCGTTGTTTATGGTGGGCGCATTTGCCTGTGCTGTGGTTGCCGCTGCCACAGGTTCGTTCTGGCTGGGGCTGGTTGCCAGCCTCGTTGCTGCGGCTGCGGCCGGCGTTGTTGTTGAAACCGTGCTGATCCGGAAACTTTATACGCGCAGTCATCTGGATCAGGTCTTAGCCACTTTCGCTCTGATCCTGATTTTCTCTGATGCAACCCGCTGGATTTTCGGCTCTTTTCCGCTTTATCTGGATATTCCGCCGCTGCTGCAAGGATCGGTCACATTACCCGGCGGTTCGCAATATCAGCTTTACCGGCTGGCGATTATCGGTGCCGGTATTCTTGTCGCGACCGGCTTATATTTTCTGATTGCTAAAACCCGCCTTGGCATGCGTATCCGTGCAGGTGAGGCAGACCGCGAAATGATCGGCGCTTTAGGCGTGGATATTGCAAAGCTCAATACTATTGTTTTTGCCCTTGGAGCAGCACTCGCCGGTTTGGCCGGTGCTTTGGTCGGTGCGCTGCAATCCGTACAGGTTGGTATGGGAGAACCGGTGCTGATCCTTGCTTTTGTGGTGATTGTGATCGGTGGTATCGGCTCTGTCAAAGGCGCACTGTACGGCGCAATTCTTGTCGGTGTCGTGGATACGATGGGGCGCTTTTTACTCCCGAAACTCTTCACATATTTTATGGAACCGTCACAGGCGGCGACGGCAGGCACGGCACTTGCATCTATGCTGATCTATATTGTTATGGCGGTCATCCTCACCATACGGCCACAGGGACTATTTGCAGCCAATGGTTAGTTTTAAGGATTTTTCCCGCTGCCGGAACATGGCACTGATGCCTGTTATAAAGACCAGTCAGGAGCAGGCACAATGACACGCGAAATATGGATCAGCCTGTGTTTTGCACTGGCACTGCCTGTTGTTGCTCTGATCGCCCATCAAACGGGTGAGGTGTTTTATATCTCACTGGTCACACGGATTGCTATTCTGGCATTGGCTGCAACAGGGCTTAACTTCATTCTGGGGCTTGGCGGCATGGTCTCGTTCGGCCATGCGGCATTCTTTGGCATTGGCGGTTATATCACTGGTATTTTGGCCAGTCATGCATCAGACGGCACAGCGATTTTGAACTGGTTTTCCGGCAGTGATCAGATGCTGGTGATCTGGCCGGTTGCAATGCTGGTGGCAGGATTGGTTGCGCTGCCGATCGGGATCATCAGCCTGCGCACATCCGGTGTCTATTTCATTATGATTACGCTGGCTTTCGCGCAGATGATTTATTATTTCGCGATTTCCTGGCCGGCTTATGGCGGTGAGGACGGTCTGTCTTTAGCACTGCGCAACAGTTTTCCCGCTGTGAACACACTTAAACCTCTAAGCTTTTTTCTGATTGCTTATGGTGTTTTGTTGGTCGTGCTGTTTCTTTTCTCACGCTTCAGAAATTCGCGTTTTGGTGCAGCGTTGGAAGGCGCACGGCAGAATGAATTACGACTGGCATCCGTGGGGATTGCACCTCTGCGTATCCGCCTTGTCGCATTTGTTTTCTCGGCGATGATTACTGCGCTTGCAGGATCGCTCTTCGTTGATCTCAACCGCTTTGTCAGTCCGTCAATGTTCTCATGGCATATGTCCGGTGAGCTGATTGTTCTGATTATTCTGGGCGGAACAGGACGGTTGTTCGGCCCTTTGATCGGCGCGGTTTTATATGTGCTGTTTGAGTTCGCACTCGGTGGCATGGTGGAACATTGGCAGTTCTTCTTCGGACTGATATTGCTCGGTGTCGTGATGTTTGCCCGTGGCGGTATTATCGGCCTTTTCGCAGGGAAACTCCGTCATGGCTGAGAGCATTCTCGATATTAAAAATCTTTGCAAAAGCTTTGGTGGTCTGAAAGCCACAGATGATGTCTGCCTGGATTTACGCAAAGGCGAAATTCATGCGCTGATCGGGCCGAACGGTGCCGGAAAATCCACACTGATCGGCCAGATTGCCGGTACAATCAGACAGGATAGCGGTACAATCCGTTTCGACGGGCAGGACATTAGCACACTTCCTGTAATGCAGCGTGCACAGATGGGGCTGGGACGAACCTTTCAGGTGTCTTCGCTGATGCCGGAATTTTCAGCATTGCGTAATGTTATGCTGGCTTTGCAGGCCCGTCAGGGTTCCAGTTTCCGTTTCTGGAAACCGGTGATGAAAGATGCTGCTTTAAAAGAAGAGGCGGCAACAGTTCTGCGGCGCGTACGTCTCGCAGATCGTATGCATATTCCGAGTGCGGAACTCTCGCATGGTGAGCGTCGCCAGCTGGAAATTGCTATCGCGCTGGCTCTGCGCTCCAAAGCACTGCTGCTCGATGAACCGATGGCTGGCATGGGGCCTGAGGGCTCCAAACAATTGACGGCGTTTCTTGATGAATTACGCCATGAAGTGCCTATTTTGCTGGTGGAGCATGATATGGATGCCGTTTTTGCTCTCGCCGATCGTATCTCGGTTCTGGTCTATGGCCGTATTGTTGCCAGCGGGACAGTGGCAGAAATCCGTAGCAATGCACTGGTGCGTGAAGCCTATCTCGGGGAGAGTGTCTGATGCTGCTGGAGCTTAATCAGGTCGAGACATTTTACGGCGCTTCGCAGGCACTTTTCGGCGTTGATCTTCATGTTGAAAGGGGGGAGGTCGTGGCACTAATGGGACGCAACGGGATGGGTAAAACCACCTCGATCCGTTCTGTCTTTGGTCTGACACCACTGCGCCGCGGCAAAATCAGTTTTATGGGGCGCGATATTTCCGCAATGGCGCCTTATCGCATTGCAAGGCTTGGATTAGGATTGGTGCCGGAAGGGCGACGTTGTTTTCCTAACCTGACGGTGACTGAAAATCTGCTGGCATCGGCGCGCAAAGGCGAATGGACGATTGAAGCGGTCAACACATTATTTCCACGATTGAAGGAGCGCAGCCAGCAACTGGCCAGTACCCTGTCCGGTGGTGAACAGCAGATGCTGGCAGTCGGACGGGCGCTGATGACCAATCCGGAATTGCTTGTTCTGGATGAGGCAACGGAAGGTTTGGCACCGGTTATCCGGCTGGAAATCTGGAAGGCTGTACGTGAATTAAAACAGCGCGGTCAGTCTATTCTGGTTGTTGATAAAACGCTTTCGGAATTGCTTCCTGTTGCAGACCGTTGTGTGGTGCTGGAGCGCGGCCGTACCGTATGGCAGGGCAAATCCGGCGATTTGAGCGCCGATATTCAGGACAAATATCTCGGTGTTTAACCGGGATTTAGGAGGTGCAGATCACTTAAAAAAGTGATGCTGCAGGATTATTCTGAATACCGGACGCAATCATATTGGTAAGCAGGCGTGCAGGATGATCCGGTTTGCTTTGGGCGAACAGGCCAAGTTCAATCGGAAATGACGGTGCTAATTGCGGCAACTGGCGCAAAACCCTGCAATCAGGTGGTATTGTATGATGTGTCATCAATCCGATGCCGACACCAACGCGAATGGCCGCGCTGACTGCCGCAAGCGCTCCGGCCTCGCAGACCATTTTCCAGTTTGTGTTGTTCAGCGCCGCGACTGCATGTTCCCGCCACGGGCATAATTCATCAAACATGATAATTGGTAAGGTGCCGTCCGGTGCGATACGAATATCATCACGGACAACCCAATAGAGTTGGTCAGTCCATGTAATAACGGGTTTGCGGTCGAGCACGCTGACATCGCAAATAGCAAGATCTATATTCTTTTCTTCAAAACGTGCTGCAAGTGTGCGGTTGTTTTCGACAACAATATCAATCTGTACATCATTATTCTGATCACGGAAATTTTTCAGAATTCTGATCAGGCCGGAAGCTGCAAAGTCCTCCAGAACGCCAAGTCTGACACGGCCAGTACCGGAAAGGCTGGTCAGACGCCCGAGAACATCATCGCTGATGCGTAATATTTCCTGAGCTTGTCCGAGTAAAACCATGCCAGCCGCTGTCATTTTCAGCCCCTTGGCGGAACGCTCGAAAAGTTTGATATCCAGCAGCTCCTCCAGTCGCTGAATTTGCATACTTACAGCAGCCTGTGTGCGATTCATTATTCGTGCCGCACCGTTGATTGTTCCGACATCAACAACCATGACAAAGGCACGCAACAATTTGGGATCAAGATCGATCATTAAATTCTTTTTATACCCCTATAGAGAAAACCACAGTATTCATCTGCAATTTCTTTTGCAAACGTAGTCTTCGTATCAAAACTGCTTATGCATAGCCGTGTTTGAAAATGACAAATGAAGAGCCACGTTGGTTTTTTCATCAGTATATTTTCATGCGCTTTTGCAGGGTCAGTTCAGTATAATGGGGGGCGAATACATGCATATCATACGTAAAAATTTTTTACTCTTTGTTTTTTCGGCCGCTGTGTCGGGGGCTTTATCCGGTATATCCATTGCGGAAGATAAAGCAGTTCTGAAAATTGCAACGGAAGGTGCATTTAAACCGTGGAATTTCACTGAACCATCAGGCAAGCTCGCCGGATTTGAGATCGATCTGGCTGAGGATTTGTGCAAGCGTATGAACCGTACCTGTGAGATTGTGGCGCAGGATTGGGACGGTATTATTCCTGCACTGACCGCCGGCAAATATGAAGCAATCATTGCAGGGATGAGTATTACAGACGAGCGCAAAAAGGTTCTGGACTTTTCTGTGCCTTATGTTGCGACCTATCATGCGACAATGCTGCCGGAAGTTGCAGTTGGCAGGCTTGCGGAAGACGGGCAGCGTTATAATCTTTCGGATGAAAAGGCATCTGAAGCACCAGTCCGGTTGCTGGCAGAAGAGCTGAAGAATAAAACAGTCGGCGTTCAGCTGGCATCCACTAACGGCGCTTTTCTCGAAGCCTATCTCAAGAACGATGTGACAATCACTTATTACAAGACTGTTGAGCAGCTCAATCTGGATCTTCAGGCTGGCCGTATTGATGCGACGATTGCTGATCTGACAGCGC
>JAIRVW010000072.1 GCA_031253705.1 Brucellaceae bacterium | reverse complement strand
TTGCTCTCCGTATCCGGCAGACGGGTGACAGTCAGACACACGCCCGAACAGGCAATCGAAGCGCCGATTTCAATGGTTTTCGGATCATAGGCTGTATCAATGCGCAGCAGCACACCTTCATCCAGCACCTTAACATCCGAAACTTCGCCGATATCGGTTACAATCCCTGTAAACATCCGTACTCTCCGTTCACTTTCATTTCGCGGAAGCGCATATTAGCAGATAATTATTTGCGCTTATACTCGCTCAAAACATCTGACGCAAAATGGCTCTCGCCGGTCTTTACAAAATCTGCATCAATGAATGCCTGCAAACCCTCAACCGCCAGTGCCTGACCATCTCCATTGGAGAGGATCGGGTTTGGTCCGTCAAAAATCATCAGCTTATCAACCAGTCCTGCTGCCAGAAACGCCTGCGCAACAACTGCACCGCCTTCAACCATCAGGGTCGCAATGCCCTGTGCGGCAAGGTCATCCAGCAGTTCAGGCAAGGCGATTTTCTCATCCTCGCATTCCGTTGCCAGAATACGGCATCCCGCTTCAATCAGCTGCTGGCGCTTCACCGGATCCGCATCATTACGCGCTGCAATCCACAGCGGCACCTGACGCGCGGAACGCACCAGTTTCGAGGTCAGCGGCGTGCGCAATTCGCTGTCGAGGATCACACGGATCGGAGAACGATCCTGCAAGCCCGGAAGACGCGTGTTCAAAATAGGATCATCGGCAATCACTGTACCGACACCGATCATAATCGCATCGGTCTGCGCACGGCGCATATGCACCTGCGCAATACTCACAGCACCGGTAATAGCAATCTGCCCACGTCCGACACAGCCGACATAACCGTCAACCGAGAGTGCAAGTTTCAGCATGACTTCCGGACGCTTACGGAAAGAGCGGGACAGATATCCGGCCAGTTCGTCATCGCCCTGCTCACGGCAGACATCGGTGACGACCTCCAGACCGGCATCACGCAAAATCTGGTAACCGCGCCCCGCAACACGCGGATCAGGATCGCTGCTGGATGCAACAACGCGCTTGATCCCCGCAGTCACCAGCGCAGAAGCACAAGGCGGTGTATGGCCATGATGAGCGCAAGGCTCCAGCGTGACATAGGCCGTAGCACCTTTTGCCAGTTCACCGGCCTCCGCCAGTGCCTGCGTTTCCGCATGCGGACGACCGCCCTCTGCCGTGACACCGCGACCGACGATAACCGGACCATGGCCGTTATCCGCAACAATCAGTGTCGCCACAGAAGGATTGGTTCCCGTAATACCGAGATGGCGGCGCGAATAGCGGATTGCAGCCGCCATAAAGCGCTTATCGAGCTCTGATGCACTTGCTTCGCCAGTGGTCTGACGGGCTGTCGCGTTCTGAGGTTCATTCATATGCCAAATTCCAGTACGGAGTGTTTTGCACCGCCCGCTTTTAAGCCGGACAGATACAAAACCTATTTTACTTTTACACGCATCCGACCCGCAAAAGCTTCACAGTTTCAGAATGCGTTCTGTTCAAAAGAGGCAGGCAGCTCAGACAGAACCGTCTCACGCCTCAGATTTTCATTCAAAAGCAGAAATCTGCAAAATAACGGGGCACAGGATGCGTCCCGAACTCTATTCCTCATTGCCTGCCGGTGCAGTATTTTCCGGCTGTCCCAGCTCATCAATGACATTATGGAAGTCTTTGGCAACGCTGAAATTACGATACACCGAAGCGAAGCGGATATAAGCGATATCATCCACGCCCTTCAGCGCTTCCATTGCCAGGCGGCCGATTTCTTCTGACGGAATTTCCACCTCGCCGGAGCTTTCCAGCTGGCGGACAATACCGGAAATTGCCTGTTCCACGCGGTCAATATCGACTTCGCGTTTACGCAGCGCCACCTGCACCGAATGCATCAGCTTGTCACGGTCAAACGGCACACGGCGGCCGCTCTTCTTGACCACCATCAGCTCGCGCAGCTGCACGCGCTCGAAAGTGGTAAATCTGCCGCCGCAAACGGAACAGACACGACGTCTGCGAATGACCGAGCCGTCTTCCGCCGGACGGGAATCTTTGACCTGCGTATCTTCGGACTGACAAAACGGACAGCGCATGGCTCAACTTTCAACATGTTTCAATGCCGCATAGCACGGCAGCCGCTCCGCCTCGGACCCGGCCGGAAACGACTATAAATTACACAGATCAAAATTATCTAAAGCAGATGGACAGCTTTGTCATTAGCTATGCCTTGTAATTTGCTCCAGCAAAAACGCCGCGTAACACTTATGTGATACGCGGCGTGATTTTTTACAACGTCAGCAAGGCAGGATCAGCCCTGATAGCCATACATCGGGAAGTTTGCGGTCAGTTCAATAACCTTCTTCTGAACGGCAGCTTCAACAGCAGCATTGCCTTCATCAGAATTGGCCACTTTAAGACCATCGAGCACTTCGGAGATCATATCGCCGATCTGTTCAAATTCCTTGATACCGAAGCCGCGGGTTGTACCGGCCGGTGTGCCGAGACGGATACCGGAGGTTACAAAAGGCTTTTCAGGATCGAACGGAATGCC
>JAIRVW010000005.1 GCA_031253705.1 Brucellaceae bacterium | reverse complement strand
GATCAGGCCCGATGGACAGGCGCAGCAAATGCGGCACGACAATACCGACAAAGCCGATACCGCCGCTGACCGCCACAGAAGCGCCGGTGGCCGCAGCAACAAGAATGATCGCGGTATTTTTAATGCGCTGAATTGGCAGGCCGAGATGATTGGCTGTCGATTCACCCAGTGCCAGTGCATTTAGCCCGCGCGCCAGAAAAGGAGCTGCGAGCAATGTTAATGCAATAATCGGCCCTGCGGTGAAGATTTTAATCCATGTCGCGCCGGCCAGAGAGCCCATGCCCCAGAAGGTCAGGTCGCGCAATTGCCGGTCATCAGCAATATAGACCAATACGCCACTGAAAGCGCCGGACATCGCGCCCAGAGCGATCCCTGCCAGCAACATGGTGGCAATGGATGTACGACCTCTGCGTGTGGCAACACGGTAAAGGATCAGCGTTGTTGCCAGCCCGCCGAAAAAAGCTGCCAGCGGCAATGTATACATGCCAAAGAAACCCAGAACCGGTGCCAGAAATGTACCGCCAAGCACAATAACGGTAATGGCACCAAGGCTTGCACCGGATGAGACACCAACCAGCCCCGGATCGGCCAGCGGATTGCGAAACAGCCCCTGCATAACCGCACCCGAAACCGCCAGCGAAGCGCCAATCAGAATGCCAAGCGCAATACGCGGCAGACGGATATCCATGATGATAATACGGTCACGCTGCGCGGCAATGTCATTGGGATCAATCTGCGCTGAAAACAGGGATTTCAGCACTGCCCAGCTTGATGCCTGCGATGCCCCTGCGGTGAGGCTGAAAAGCGCCACGGCAACCAGTAAAACCGCCAGCAGCGCAATCAGAAACCGCGCCTGCCGCGAACGGTCACCGGCCAGTGCGGCTGATCCGCCTTTAACTACAACCGCAGCCGTTTTATTGAGCCCCACATTGCGTCTGGCAAGATGGGAGGCAGGCATATCACCAACAGTATCAGTCAAAATTTCAGCCTATCTTTACCGGCCATGGTGCAACTTATCTTTTAACTTCTTGCTGCAACCATTTGAATTCACATAAAATATCAACACAGCCATCAAACTGCGTTGATATAAACAGGATTAATCCGTTTTACTGAGCGGCTTTACCGTAGAGCTTTTCAGACAATTCCCGTGCAGCTTCTGCAGAGCGCGGACCAAAGCCGAGCAGATACAGCCCGTCCATAGTCACAATCGTCTTGTTACGACCGGCAGGTGTTGCAGCAATCGCAGGATTGCTCAGCAGCTCGGAATGATCATCCATAGCTTTATCAACGCCGGTGCTCATCAAGAGGATCAGATCCGGTGCCGCTTTATCCAGCGCTTCATCGGTCAGCTGTTTATAGCCCTGAAATTCGCCGATCGCGTTGAGACCGCCAGCCAGCTTGATCATACCGTCAGCAGCCGTACCCTGCCCTGATGCCATCAGACGGCCGCCCTGACGGGAGAGAATGAACAGCACGCGCTTTTTCTGCGTGATGGCACTGGTGGAGGCCTCTACAGCTTTCAGATCGGCACTGACTTTTGCCGCCAGTGCGGCTGCTTTGTCCTGCACACCAAGCGCCTGCCCGACAATGGTGATCTTCTTGGTGATGCCTTCGGCACTATAGTCTTCCGGCACAACAATCATCGGCACCGATGCGCGCTTCAGCACGTCCATTGTTTCTTCAGGACCGCTGCCTTCCACAACCAGCATAGCCGTCGGAGCTACGGACAAAACGCCCTCTGAGGACAGTTGGCGCATATAGCCGATATCCGGCAGTTTTTTCACGCTTTCCGGATAGGTACTCGTGCGGTCACGGGCAATCAGCTTGCCTTCTTCGCCAAGGGCATAGACGATCTCAGTCAAGGCACCGCCGACACTGACAAGGCGCGAGGTGTCAGCAAAGCTCTTCACCTCTTCTGCCTGTGCAGCAGGCAGAAGACCTGCAACCGGCAGAAGACCTGTTGTCGCTGAGAACAGGCAACCGGCGAAAGCGACTGCGAGACGATAAGATTTAATCCGTGATGAAAGAGGATTGGTGCGGGCAATAAACATTGGTCTATCCGGGGCTTGTTTCAGCCATCTGAAAATGCCGATGACCGTTTTATATTGCGCAAAATCGCCTGATTTCAGCGGGCAATTTTTTAGTTTGAAAACAATGCAGAGCGGCACTCACCGCCCTGCATTTTGATTGTGGCTGTTTCAGGCAGCGGCAGAGCGTGCCAGACGCGGCAGCGCTTCAACCAGTTCACGCCAGTCAGTGCGTTCTGTTTCACCTTCATGACGCTCACCAAAGAACTGAGCGATCATTTCGCCCTGCTCGTCATAGGCTTCAAGCGAGGTGACGTGACCGTCTTTGGTCGGCTTACGCACGGCCCATACAGCGTGAATGTGATCGGTACGCAGATGCATATGGAAAGTCGGATCCATAACATTGAGCCAAGGGCCCATCATTTTGATCTCTTTAACCGGACCGGTATGGATCTGAATGCAGCCGTTATTGCCGACAAAAACCATAATCGGCTGACCGGTTTCAGAGGCCGTATTCATCATGCTTTCAACGGCACCGGCTTCCAGCTCCCAGGCGAATTCTTCACCGGCGATCTCTACAGCCTGTTTGCGGCTGACTGCAAAATCACGCAGGAGCATAACAAACTGATGTACGTCAGTCAGATTTGTCCAGCGTTCACGGAAACCATCAATATCTACAGTCGCAATATCTGTCGGCTCGGCCTGTTTAGCAGGTCGGGTTTCAACTGTCTGGCTCTGATCGTCTGAGCGCAGCTGCGCTACCAGCACTTCATAGGCTGCCAGATCGGAATTATCGCGCAGATGGATTTTATGAACTGCATCACCGGCCTTGTTAAAGAACTGCAGCGAACGGCGGATATTGCCTTCGCCATCAGTTTTCTCAACAGCAAAACCGTAAGCCCATGCTTTCGGGAAAATACGCAGATCAATCTGTTTGCCAAGCACGAGTGAAGCGTGCGGACCTACGGAGATTTTTTCGTAAGGGCCGATTTTTTCATGCACAACGCTTTCGTTGCGGGTCAGCGCCATCACATCACCAAGTGTGGCCGCACCATTGAGGATGGCAGCAATGTCCACATTCAGACGCACAGCTGTTGTGCCGACATGCGCAGCAACATAATCAGCCTCGGTAATACCGTGAGCCTGTGCAAAGTCCCGTTCACGGGATTTAGGATTTTCACTGCGCAGGCGGAGAATGTCTTGCGGTGTCAAAGTCGTGTGCGTTGCAGTCATTATTATATGCCCGTACCGACCGCGCCTTTTGGTGCGGTCTATTAGTGCCATTATGAGATCTGACCAGCCCCCATGGCCGCCAAACCAGTTAAACGGCGCCTTCCGGCAACCGTTGCATCAAAGCAACCATCCTGTTAATTCGCAGGAAGATTTCTTGACACAAAATATCATATTAATTAATGGAAGCAATAGTGGACTTGTAGAGTCATATTAAAAAACTCGTGAATGTCCATAATGTTGTGTGGAAAACAAAAGCTGTCTGACACCCGCATTATCAAGAATTGAACCCGCATAAGCCGGATCAAAAACCCGCAAATTCAGCCTGAAAACGGCGCTGAAACTCTGCTGAGGTCGTAATTCCTGCAAAGTGCACATGGTTTGGGAACGCCAATTTAAATGCCTTG
>JAIRVW010000377.1 GCA_031253705.1 Brucellaceae bacterium | reverse complement strand
TTATGGAATTGATCCGTCGTAAAAAAACAGAAGGTGTGGCGATGCTTGGCATTTTCCACGATGAAGATGTGCGTGAAGCTGTGGCTGACCGCATCATCGACGTGACGGAATTTGCTCCGGGTTATGTGCGTCAGGGAGCAGATGCATGACCAGATTATCTGAACAGCCGTTTATCCATCCCGATACGGAAATTTCCGACAGCACATTCGGCCGCTATACGGAAATTGGTACCCGTTGTCGTATTTCTGAAACGGAAATGGGGGACTATTCCTATATTGAGCGTGACGGCATGGTCTGGTGCGCCAAGATCGGTAAATTTGCCAATATCGCCGCTTCGGTGCGTATCAATGCCACCAATCACCCGATGTGGCGCGCAACGCTGCATCACTTCACCTATCGCGCCAATGATTACTGGCCGGATGCCGAACAGGAAGCGGATTTCTTTGAATGGCGCCGCGCCCATGAAGTGACCATTGGTCATGATACATGGCTGGGGCATGGCGTGACCGTTCTGCCGGGTGTTAAAATCGGCAATGGTGCGGTGATCGGCTCCGGTGCGGTCGTTTCCAAAGATGTCGCGCCTTATACGATTGTCGGCGGCGTGCCTGCCAAACTCATTCGCCAGCGTTTTTCAGATGCGATTGTCGAGCGTCTGGAGGCTCTGGCTTGGTGGGACTGGGATCATCAGCGCCTGCGGGATGCATTGGATGACTTCCGCAAGCTCGAAATTGAAGCCTTTCTTGAGAAACATGGCGGCTGATTTTAAAAGTGATACAGTAATGAAAACAGCCGCTTGCCAATGCAGGCGGCTGTTTTGTTAAAAATCTGATTCAGAATTTTCATGTAAATGTAATATAACTTACATTTCGGTTTCATATCACGCCCCTAATTTCGCATGGAAATTGACCGAGGGCGCTGATGCTTAAACTTGAAAATGTAACCCGTCGTTTTGGCGGCAACACTGCGGTTGCAGATGTTAATCTGGAAATTCCGCAGGGGCAGATGGTCGGCGTTATCGGCGCGTCCGGTGCCGGTAAATCCACATTGTTGCGCATGATCAATCGTCTGATTGATACATCTGACGGCTCCATCATTTTCAAAGATCAGGATGTATCGCGTCTGCGCGGTTCTGAGCTGCGCCGCTGGCGCAGTGATTGCGCCATGATTTTCCAGCAGTTCAATCTGGTGCCGCGCCTGGATGTGCTGACCAATGTGCTGCTCGGCCGTCTTAATCAGCGCTCCACTGTCAAAAGCCTGATGGGTATTTTCTCCCGCGAAGAGCGTGCACAGGCCATCGCCAATATTGAGCGTCTGGACATTGTTAAAACCGCTTTGCAGCCGGCGGGTACACTCTCCGGCGGTCAGCAGCAGCGTGTGGCGATTGCCCGTGCACTGATGCAGAATCCGAAAGTTATTCTTGCTGATGAACCGATTGCTTCGCTTGATCCGCGCAATGCGCAGGTGGTGATGAGCGCCCTGCGCGACATCAATAAGCGTGAAGGCCTGACGGTTATCACCAATCTCCATACGCTGGATACAGCGCGCACCTATTGCGACCGGATTATCGGTATGCAGGGCGGACGTGTTGTGTTCGACGGAACGCCTGCCGATCTGACGCAGGCCGCCGCCCGCCGCATTTATGGTGCCGAAGCCGATGATGAAAGCTTCTCTGAAGCCGTGACATCAACGGCACTGGAACAGCCGCAGCCTCCGGTCAGCCCGCAAGTGGCACGACAGGTCGCAAAGCTGGTTGCAGACGTACAATAAAAACTATCCCAACAAAGAAAACGATCATCGTTTAACAGGAGAATGGTTCATGACCTTCAAGAAGCTTTTGCTCGGCGCCGTTGCGCTGTCCGCAGTGGCAACAGCAACCGCAGCGCAGGCAGATAAGCCTGAAGTGTTCCGCGTTGGTATTATCGGCGGCGAAAACGAAGCTGACCGTCTGCGCAACTACCAGTGCATTGTTGACCAGCTGCCAAAAGCACTCGGCATTAAAGAAGTGAAGCTTTTCCCGGCTGCTGACTACGACGGCGTTATTCAGGGTCTGCTCGGCGGTACACTGGATTATGCAGAGCTCGGCTCTTCCGGTTATGCCAAAATCTATCTCAGCAATCCTGAAGCTGTTGAACCGATTCTCACCACAGAACAGACTGACGGTTCGACCGGTTATTATTCGATCGTGGTTGCCCGCAAAGACAGCGGCATCAAGACCCTTGCTGATATGAAAGGTAAGAAACTCGGTTTTGCTGATCCGGATTCAACCTCCGGCTATCTCATTCCGGTAACCTCGCTGCCTAAGGATCTCGACGGCGCAACCGTTAAAGATTATTTCGCTGAAACCGGCTTCGGCGGCGGTCACGAAAATCTGGTTCTGGCAGTAAAAGACGGCAAGTTTGATGCCGGTACAACTTTCGGCTCCGGTGTTGGCAGCTTTGAAGAAGGCTATACATCCGGCAACCTGCGCAAGATGGTTGATAAAGGCCTGATCGACATGAAAGACTTTACTGAAGTCTGGAAATCCCCGCTGATCCCGAACGGCCCGATCGTTATCCGTACAGCGATTGATGCCGATCTGAAAGACAAGTTTAAAGCTTACATGCTGGATCTGCCAAAGAACGATCCTGAGTGCTTTGCTTCCACCATGGGCGGTGATTTCAAGTCCTATATCGAAGTGAACAAAGATTTCTACCAGCCGGTTATTGACGCACGTAAGTCGCAGATCGGTCAGTAAGATTAAGTTGCGGCCAGTGTCAAAGAATGATGCTGGCCGCATTTTTTTATTCTTTTTTAGGCGGGCCTGATGACCCATTCTGATTTTACACCGTCTGTTGCCAGAACCCTGTCCGGTGAGGCGGCCTTGGTTGAGAAACACTGGCAGGAGCTTTCCTCCCGACGCCGTACCTATACGCTGCTGATTATCGGCGGTCTGTTGCTGGCGCTTTCCGCGTCGCTGTGGTTTGCCAATGAAACCAATGCCGGTAAATTCTGGGAGCGGCTGCCGCATTTCTTCGACTTTGTCGGCGATATGGTGCCGCGTGACGGCTGGGAAGTCTGGCGCGCTTTGTTTGATCTGCCTTCCCCTTATTTCGACGGCAGTCAGAAATATGATTATGAGGCAGGCCGCGTCTATCTGTTTGACAGCGGATTTTATATTCCTGAATATTTTTACAAGATGCTGGAGACGCTCAATATTGCCATGATGGCAACTTTGATCGGCTTTTTCTTTGGTTTTATCCTGTGCTTCCTTGCGGCAAAAAACCTGACAACCAGCCGTGCGCTGCGCTTTTTTGTGCGCCGTTATATGGAAATTCTGCGTGCTTTCCCTGAAATCGTAATCGCCGGTTTCTTCGCCGCCATTCTGTCACTGGGGCCGATACCTGCGATTTTTGCGGTCGGTATTCATACGATCGGTGCGTTGGGCAAGCTGTTCTTCGAGGTCGTCGAAAATGCCGATATGAAGGCGGAAGAAGGCCTGCGTGCTGTCGGCGCCAACTGGTTTGAGCGTGTCGGCTTTGGCATCGTGCCGCAGGTCATGCCGAATTTCATGTCCTACGCTTTTCTGCGCTACGAGATC
>JAIRVW010000269.1 GCA_031253705.1 Brucellaceae bacterium | reverse complement strand
ATACAACCAGTGTCCTGTTGCAGGGCGAAGTTATCCGCAGTGATGATGCCTATGCGATGGCCGAGATTGCGATTGGCGGGCATCATTTTCAGCTCACCGATCATGCATTGCAATCGGGTATGAAAGTGCGCTTGCGCATTCGCTCGCGGGATGTCTCCCTGTCACGTTTTGCGCCGGTTGATATCAGTATCCGCAATATTTTTCCGGTGACTATCAAATCAATCTCAACGGATGAGGGGCCTTTTGCCGAGCTTGATCTGCAATTGGGGGATGTGCAGCTGTTGTCGCGCATTTCACGCAAGTCGGTGCAGGATCTCAACCTGAAAATAGGCGAGCAGGTTTTTGCGCTGATCAAGGCAGTGTCGATAGATCGCAGCGCGGCGCGCCTGCAGCAAAATGAAATAAGTTTGCAAACTCATTAAAATATGATCATTTCTCCTGTGAAGAGGAGAATGAGAATGCAAGACTTGTCAGGTTGGACAGCCCGCCCGTTGCCGGAACGTAAAGTTCTTGACGGACGCTATGTCAGGTTAGAACCGCTCGATGTTCAAAAACACGGGCAGGGTCTGTTTGAGGCATCCAGTGTTGCGGATGCGGATACGCGTTTTACCTGGCTGTTTGATACGGTTCCTGCAACATTGCAGGAAATGCTGCCATGGCTGGAGAAATCCGCCGCCAGTGAAACCACCATGTTTTTCGTCACCATTGATAAGGCCTCCGGCAAAATCGCCGGTCGTCAGGCGCTGATGCGCATTGATGCGGAAAACGGCAGTATTGAAATCGGTAATGTCTACTGGGGACCTCTGATCTCCCGCAAACCTGCCGCGACCGAAGCCCAGTATCTGTTCATGCAATATATCTTCGACGAGCTTGGCTATCGCCGTTATGAGTGGAAGTGCAATAATGACAATCTGCCGTCAAAACGTGCGGCCGAGCGTTTCGGCTTTCAGTTTGAAGGTATCTTCCGTCAGCATCTGATTGTTAAAGGTAAGAACCGCGATACGGCATGGTATTCGGTGACCGACAGTGAATGGCCAGCTTTGAAACAAGCCTATCAAAACTGGCTTGCCCCTGAGAATTTTGACGCGAACGGACAGCAGATTAAAAAGCTGGAAGATTTTCGCAGCTGATTTGGGATCGGGGAGGATCGCATGACGGTGCCGCAACAGAAGAAAAATGAAACGCTGAATTCTGCCATTGCAGCCGCGCTGATCATGGTGGTTTTTGGCGCTTTGTTCTATTTCATGCCGATCATTATGCTAGCCGTAGGGCCTTATAGCCATGTACTGGCCGCACTGATTGCGATTGTGTTCGTTATGGCTTTTTTTGTGGTGTTCTGGCTGCGGGCAAAAGCGCAGCGCAAACACCACAAAGAGTGATTATACCAGTGCTGCAATCAGCATCAGCACACCAATCAGAATGATAAATAATGCGGCGGCGATTTCGATCGCCGTTTGCAGTCGTGACGACATGACAGGGTTTTTCACCAGCCGCAGCGCTGTATTTTTTGCGGTGACTGCGAGTGTGGCAAGGCATGCCACGGTGATGAATGTGCCGATGGCCATAGCGAAAGTGGAGAGAACACCGCCAAGCAGCAAGCCGTTGAGCATGGAGAATGTCAACACGATAATCGCACCGGAGCAGGGGCGGATACCAACCGCAACAATAGCCGCCCAGGCGGTTTTCCAGTTAAAATCACCGCTTAAAGTCGACGGGTCAGCAAGATGGCTGTGGCCGCAGGCCGTGCAATTGGCACCATTGCCGGAAAACTCATGATCGAATGCAGGCGCCGTAGCATTGGCGGGCTGATATTTCAGCCGCATGGATGTATTGAGCGCTGACGGTTTCTGCATGGCTGCGGATGACAGAGCACCTTGCCAGACCGGTTCTGCATTCTGCGGCTCCGGTATCAGCAGCGGCGCATTTTGCGGGCGGGAGCGCAGCTTACGGATAATGATATAAAACCCGCAGAGAATGATCAGCACATAGCTGGTAATCTCCATATATTGCCCCGCGACACCCATCGTAATGCCGATGCTGCGCAAGACAAACCATGCGAGGCTGACAAGGATAATCGCGGAAACAGCCTGCAGAATGGAAGAGACGAAGGAGAGCATGATCCCGCGCCGTAAAGCGGTTCGGTTGGCGATCATATAGGATGAGATCACCGCCTTGCCGTGTCCCGGACCTGCAGCATGCAAAATACCATAGAGAAAGGACAGGCTGACCAGTGTCCACGCTTGCCAAGGGTCTTCCCGCATGGCTTTAAGGGCTGTCGTCATCATCAGATAAAAGCGTTTTTGCTCGGCATTGATCCACAGGATCAGATGCGCGAAAGGGCCGGTCGGCTGCAGGGATACTTCACGCGAGCCGATGCCGAGTGAAGATTGCGCCCATGCCTGACTGTGCGGGAGCAGCAGCATGCAGGTGCATAAGGTCAGCAGCAAAGCACAGGCTCTTAACGGGGAGAGGGTAAGAGTTTGTTGCTTTGCCTGATACATGCCGGAATGCCTCTGATGATATAACGTAACAATTTCAGTATTCAGCTGAATAAGCTGAGCAGCGGGATGATGATTATTTGCAGGTGATTTCTATACGGGTCGCAAAGAACTTCGACACATCATTGGTCATAGCCGCAGCTTCATCAAAGAATGCCTGTGTCAGACTTTCCTGATTTTGCGCCAGTGCCTCATCGGGATCGGGGCGAACCACTGCCGATGTGCAACCGTCCGGCATGCCTTTGATGACCAGATCTTCGTCTTTCAGATAGTCAATTGCTGTATAGAAAGTCGGATCATAGACACCGAAGCTGAGCTTGTGCCCGGGTTCCAGTTTCAGCGGTTTTTCAGGCTTGCTTTCAAACAGCACAATCAGTTGATTATCCGGCAGGTCGGCAATCAGATGCTCAGGCTTATGCATGACAATATCTTTGCCGTCCTGCGTAACCGTCTGAAAATATTTATACTCGGCGATAGATGTGTCGATTGTGGTGCTGAGTTCGTTCAGTTCTGCACTGTCGAGCTTCAGCGTGCCTTTCTTGTCAAATTCCATCAGCACCGTTGAAGAGAACAAGTCATCAAAGCGCCAGACATGTGCCAGTTTTTCAACTGAGCGATCCGGTGAGATGGTGATTTCCAGCCGTGCCTCGGCAAAAACATGCGGATGTGCTGATGCCGCAATCGTTCCCACTCCGGTCATGAGACCGGTCAGGCCGAGCATCGTCAGTAGAGATTTGTTTTTGCGGTTCATCATCAAGGCGAAAATCATTCTTTTGAGCGTAAAGCACCGGTTGGAATCTGGGAAATGAGTGCGGCAAAACTACGACAGGATCTGATAGACTTTATGTCTCGTCATTCGTCAGTTCTTTGCAGGGATTATCTTTGAACCATTTGGCGAGATAATCGACCAGCAACCGCACTTTGGCGGGCAGATAGGTACGGTGCGGATAGACAGCATAAATACCGCCGTCATTGAGCATATAATCCAACAGTACCGGCACCAGTGTACCTTTGTTCAGCTCTCCGTCAGCCACAAAACGCGGCAATACGCTGAAGCCCAAGCCTTTGACTGTGGCGGCCATGGTGGTGAGCGGGCTGTTAACCTCCAGCGGGCCGCGAATGGCGACGGTCATCATTGAGCCGTCCTGATTGCGGAACTGCCAGTTATTGCGTGACCGGCTGTTGGTATCAATAATGCAGGGCATGTCGCGCAATTGCTCCGGATGTTCCGGTTTGCCGAGCCGTTCAATCAGGTCAGGCGAAGCACAGACAACAGTGTGAAATGCGCTCAGTCTTTTGGCAATCAGTGAGGAATCCTGCAAGCGCGTGATGCGGATAGCCAGATCATAGCCTTCCTCAACCAGATCAACGAAACGGTCGTCCAGATGAATGTCGAGGGCAATTTCAGGATGATCGGCGCAGAAATCAATCAGTGACATGCCAAGCGATGCATCGGCAAAGCTGCGCGGGGCGGTCAGTTTGATTTTGCCGCGCACATCGCCGCTGCTCTCAGAGATGGAATCCTGCAGATCATCCAGCTCGCGCAGAATTTCTGTTGCACGATGATAATAGGTGTGGCCGCTCTCGGTGAGCGAAAATTGCCGTGTTGTGCGGTTGAGGAGCCGTACGCCGAGATCATCTTCCAGCTCGCGGACATATTTCGACAGAAGCGCTTTGGAACGGCCGATTTTACGCGCTGCCGCCGAGAAACCTTCCGCTTCCACAACGTCAATAAAAGCACGCATCCGTGTGAGTGTGTCCATAAGCTCTTCCCTTCAGATCAGCCCTATATCAGGCACTGAAATGCACCATATATCGCGATCCTGAATATTCAAACTGTCTCAGAAATATCAAAGTGATTCTGACTTTTGCAAATTTGAGATTGCCGGTTTTAACGCTCTTCATAAAGTACCACGGCGGATTTTGAATGAAGAAACGATCTAGTAACCAAAAAAAATCAAATCGGCGCAAATTTGTCATTGTGTGGACACATAAATCATCTTATATCGCACTTGCCCAAAGTCGCACGTGCCTGTGGGTGTCCGCCGGTATTCTGAATGGAGAATAGACCGGTACGGTAACCTGGACCTAACCGCTCCAGTTGATCTGATGGCCAACCATGGATCAAGGACACCTTGAAGCAACGACGGTGCGGGCCTTTCTGGTGTCTTCCGGCTCTCCACAGGTCGGGAACTCAAAGAGGCACACCTTCATTGCCCTAAGTGCGGAACCGGGATTTTCCCAATTCCAAGCCAAGGCAGACAAAGCGGAAAAACGCTAAATTCAGGGCGTTGATCCATCTGCATATGTATTTGTTCCGTGTTTCCCGCATCTCCAAAGGTTGGTTACGCGCAGGACGGATTCATATTTGCCGCAAGGCATTTTGTCCCTCTGATGACTATTTGTTGCGTGAAAGCGCAGGCATTTGCTCATCAGTCCTTTGAAACCATGCTCAACCTTGTGCGGCAAGCGCACGGGGACAGGCTTTCGCATCGCAAATGATATGAAGATGCGGCTTTTTCGCTGCTAACGCAGTACAGGAGATCAGGATGGCTACTCAGCGCATTATCGACTTTCTTGCCACCCGACGTCCGGAAGGCCCTTGCCTTGTCGTTGACCTCGACGTTGTGCGTGAAAATTATGAACATTTCGAAAAGGCTCTGCCGGCCTCACGCATTTTTTATGCTGTAAAGGCAAATCCTGCACCGCAGATCCTGTCGCTGCTCGCCTCCATGGGCTCGAACTTCGACACAGCTTCGGTTGCGGAAATTGAAATGGCACTCAATGCCGGTGCAACACCTGACCGCATTTCTTATGGCAATACCATCAAGAAAGAGCGCGATATTGCACGCGCCTATGAATATGGCATTCGCCTCTATGCTGTTGATTGCGTTGCGGAAGTGGAAAAGGTTGCCCGTGCGGCTCCGGGTTCCCGCGTATTCTGCCGCATTCTCGCAGACGGTGAAGGTGCTGAATGGCCACTGTCGCGCAAATTCGGCTGCGTGCCGGAAATGGCTGTTGATGTGCTGCGCGCAGCGCATCAGCTGGGTCTTGATGCCTATGGTGTATCGTTCCATGTCGGTTCGCAGCAGACTGATCTGACTGCATGGGATCGCGCTCTGGCCGATACCAAAGGCGTGTTCGATCTGCTGGCCAAAGAAGGCATTAATCTGCGCATGGTCAATATGGGCGGCGGTTTCCCGACCCGTTACCTCAAGGATATCCCGACTGCGCAGGCCTATGGCGAAGCCATTTTTGATGCGCTGAGCCGCCATTTCGGCAATCGTCTTCCGGAAACCATCATTGAGCCGGGTCGCGGCATGGTCGGCAATGCCGGTGTGATCAAAACCGAAGTGGTTCTGGTTTCGCGCAAAGCTGACAATGACAATCGCTGGGTTTACCTCGATATCGGTAAATTCGGTGGTCTGGCCGAAACCATGGATGAAGCGATCCGCTATCAGATCGTGACCCCGCGTGACGGCGATGAAATGGAACCTTGCGTTCTGGCAGGCCCGACCTGTGACAGCGCCGATGTGATGTATGAAAAGGCGCCTTATCCGCTGCCGGTCTCGCTGACCATTGGTGATGAAGTGCTGATCGAAGGCACCGGCGCCTATACAACAACCTATTCGGCTGTTGCATTTAACGGTTTTGAACCGCTGCGCGCTTATGTGATCTGACACTGATATGCGTCTCGTCAGGGATGCATATTCAGCCTCGCATTGCGAATGATACCGGTGAAGGGATTTCACCGGTCTTGTCATAAATACCATTCGTATCTGTGGTTATCTTCACGTCACTACGTGAAGAAATGATTACGCTTATCTCTTTGTTTTGGCGCATTTGCCTCATGCAAAACTGCTTCGCATTTTGGACGCGCAAATGCTTTAAGGTTCACGTCGATGTCTGCTTCTTCTGTTGCAGCCGGAACAACGGCTGATCTGACAACTACGCAAGTATCCGCTCCGGCTTCCTTTACGATTGCTCATGAAACACCTGCGGACAGCAGTGCGCGCGAGGCTTTGCTTGACCGCGTGATGGGTGAGGGGCGCAAACGCAAATCATCGGAAAAACTGCGCCGTAAACGCGTGCCTGCCTATGGTTTGGCACTGATCGCCCGTGACGATGATGGTGCAATGATCGGAACTGTCCGGCTTTGGCATATTTCTGCCGGCAGAAAAGCCAATGGTGAAACTGTACCTGCTTTGCTGCTTGGGCCTTTGGCGGTTGAAGATGCCTATGCGGGGCGCGGTGTCGGTTCGGCTTTGATGCGTCAGGCTATCCGCAATGCGCAGGCGCTTGGTCATAAAGCGATTTTACTGGTCGGCGATCCGGAATATTACGGCCGCTTTGGCTTTACCGGCAATAAAATGGCTGATCTGGCTATGCCGGGGCCGGTTGAGCGCCATCGTTTTCTGGCTCTGGAGCTGGAAGACAATTATCTGGACGGTGCAGCCGGAGTGCTGACTGCAACGGGTAAGCTGATCACTGACCGTCAGGCTATTGCCGTTTAGTTTCTATAAAATTCACCGGGTTCAGTCGGAAGCATCTGCTTTTAGTTGAAACCGGTCCTGAATTGCATACCTATATAGAGCGGATCATTATTATCCGGCCATTTTGCCGGAGAGCTCACATATAGGGAAAACAGAATGCAACTGGCAGATATCGGACTGATCGGGCTTGGCGTCATGGGTTCCAATCTGGCGCTTAATATTGCTGAAAAAGGATATCGCGTTGCCGTCTATGACCGCGAAGCGCCCGTGTTGGAGAAGTTCTCTGCCTCCAGCGGTGCTTTGCAGGATCGTATTATTCCCTGTGAGACGATGGAGAAGCTGAGCCGGAATATCGCTAAGCCGCGGCCGGTCATTATGCTGATCAAGGCAGGCGCGCCGGTTGATACGGAAATGGCCAAGCTGAAAGCCTTTCTGGAAAAAGGCGATATTATTATTGATTCCGGCAATTCCGATTATCGCGATACCGTGCGCCGCCTGAACTCACTCGGCGAAAATGATCCGACCTTTGTCGGTATGGGTATTTCCGGTGGTGCCGAAGGTGCACGTAACGGCCCGTCGATGATGGTAGGCGGTACAAAAGATGCCTATGCGCGGATTGAACCGATTCTCAATGCTGTTGCCGCCCGTTATAAAGATCAGCCATGCAGCGCCCTGATGGGGCCGGACGGTGCGGGACATTTTGTCAAAACCATTCATAACGGTATTGAATATGCCGATATGCAGATGATCGCGGAAATCTACGGCATTTTGCGTGATGTCTGCGGTTTGAACGCTCAGGAAATCGCACCAATTTTTGAAAAATGGAATCAAGGGCCGCTGAATTCCTATCTCATTGAGATTACAGCTGAGGTTTTGAAGGCTGTTGATCCTGAAACCGGAAAACTGGTGCCGGATATTATTCTCGATGCGGCCGGACAAAAGGGCACCGGACGCTGGGCGGCGATTGAAAGCCAGATTCTTGGTGTTCCGGCGACAGGCATTGAAGCTGCGGTTGCTGCGCGCTCCATCTCATCACTGATTGAGCTGCGGCAGAAAATGGCGCAGACCTATGGGGAGCCGGTGAAAGCCGGAGCGATTAAAGCAGACCAGTCTTTTCTGGATGCGCTGGAGCAGGCTTTGCTGGCAGCAAAAATTGCCGCCTATGCACAGGGCTTTGCGGTGATGACAGCTGCATCGGCAGAGCATCAGTGGAATCTGCCGCTGGCGACTATTGCCCGCATCTGGCGGGCGGGTTGTATTATCCGTTCGCAGTTCCTTGATGCAATCGGTGAGGCTTTCGCGGCAGATCAGGTAGAAAATCTGCTGTTGGCACCGGCTTTTGCCAGTCAGATGGGAAGTGCTGCACAGAGTTTGCGTAAAATTGTTGCCGCTGCAGTGACGTCCGGCGTGCCGGTTCCGGCGCTGAGCTCGGCAATCAGCTATTTTGACGGTTTCCGCCAAAAACGGGGTTCAGCCAATTTGATCCAGGCGCAGCGCGATTTCTTCGGCGCACATGGCTTTAAGCGTATTGATAAAGAAGGCGATTTCCACGGCCCTTGGGGCGACGGACTGTAATTGCTGTTTGTACCAGATAAGAAAAAGGCCGGACTTTTATTAAGTCCGGCCTTTTTGTTTATTTGCCGAGAATCAGCAAATCCTGTGCTGCAAAATGAACAGTGATTTTGTCACCATGCTGCGGCGGACGTACGGCCGGATTGTTGAAACTGTCGAAAGACAGCTGATTTTCACCCAAGGCCACACGGGTACGGATGACCGAACCTAAGAAATGTACATCCTGTACAATTACTTCAACGCTGCTGTTACGGGCAGGCGAGGCATCAAGGCTGATGGCTTCCGGACGCAGTGCCAATGTAATTGCATCGGCTTTGTTATAGCCCGCCAGTGATTCTGCCAGCGTGACCGTATTACCGCCGAGATCGACGGTATTGCTATGCGGATCACTCACACGGGCTTCCAGCATATTCAGCGTACCGACAAACGAGGCCACAAAACGCGAGGCCGGACGGTTGTAAATGTCAAAAGGCGTGCCGATCTGATCGGCTTTACCCTCATGCATCACAACAATGCGGTCGGAGATCGATAGCGCTTCTTCCTGATCGTGGGTTACGAAAACCGTGGTAATGCCAAGTTTGCGCTGAATAGCGCGGATTTCCTCACGCAGCGAAATACGGATTTTCGCATCCAGTGCTGAGAGCGGTTCATCAAGCAGCAGCACCTGCGGCTTGGTTGCCAGCGCGCGGGCAAGTGCCACACGCTGCTGCTGACCACCGGACATCTGATAAGGGAAACGATCAGCCAGATGTTCAAGGCGGATCAGCTCCAGCATTTCTTTCACCGTCGCATCAATCTCGGCTTTCGGCTTACCGGAAACCCGCAGCCCAAAGGCAACATTCTGCGCGACAGTCATATTCGGAAACAGCGCATAGGCCTGAAACACCATGCCGATATTGCGTTTATTCGGCTTGAGGTCGACCACATCCTGACCGTTGATCTCGATCATGCCCTGATCTGGTGATTCAAAACCGGCAATCATACGCAGAACGGTGGTTTTTCCGCAGCCGGATGGTCCGAGAAAGGAGATGAACTCACCTTTCTCAACGGCCAGACTGAAATCATGGACAACAGTATTGGTGCCGAAGCTTTTTTTGAGATTTTTAATATTGAGAAAAGCCATGACTTAATTGCCTGCTGTCTTGAATTTGGAGAAGCGGGTGACAAACTGCAGCATAATCATGCTCAGCCATGTGATGCCGAAAGCAATGATTGCCAGCGCTGACGGTTCATAGGCGCGGTTTGCACCGACAAGCTGCAGATAAGGCCCGAAAGCCGGACGATTGAGCAGCGACGCCAGCGTAAATTCACCGATAACAATAGCGAAAGTGATGAAGGCTCCGCTCATAACGCCGGAAAGCACATTCGGGAAAATGACTTTGAACAGGATGGTCGCCCAGCCTGCGCCGAGACTTTCCGCGGCTTCGGTCAATGTGCGGACATCAATCGTGCGCATGGCGGTATCAATAGAGCGATACATATAAGGCAGCGCCAGTGTCACATAACCGAACATCAGCAGAATATCGGTCGCGCGTGTGGAGCCCGTGAACGGTAGCCATGAGGACGAGTTATAAATCCGCAAATAGCCGAACACGATAACAATCGCCGGAATAACCAGCGGCATCAGCGTGATAAACTCAATGACCGGACGCAGATACGGCATGCGCAAACGCACCCAATAGGCCGTCGGCACCACCAGCAGCACGCCGAAAATAATCGTCATGATGGCCAGCATGATGGAATAACCGAATGTTGCCTGAAAATTCGGATCTGTCAGCACCACGCGATAGGCATCGAATGAATATTCACCGCGACGCATACGCAGGGAAAATTCAAACGTACCGATCAGCGGAACAACAAAATAAATGGCACCGATCAGAAAGGCGATCCATGCGCCGAGCGTTTTAGGAATGAAATATTTCAGCTTCATTTCTGCCACCGTTCTGCACGCATGCGCAGCCAGATATAGAGCAGATTGGAAATGCCGGTGATCAGAATCATGCCCAGTGCCAGTGCATAGCCGAGATTCTGATTATGCAGAACATCACCGCGAATCTGCGCATAAAGCAGGATCGGTACGATATTGAGTGAAGAACCGGTCAGCGCATAGGCTGTTGCGATGGCACCGAATGCATTGGCAAACAGCAACAGGCTGGTGCCGAGCAGGCTTGGCCAGAGAATCGGAAAGGCCACCATGCGCCAATATTGGAATGTGGTGGCACCAAGAATAGATGAAGCCTCGCGCCATTCCTTTTTCAGACCGTCCAGAGCAGGGGTGAGAATCAACACCATCAGCGGAATCTGGAAAAACAGATAGGTCAGTGTCAGACCGAAAAAGCTCAGCAGGTTAAAACCGGTAGCATAAAGATTGAAGCCGAACCATTCACGCAGCAAAATGGTGACGAAACCGGTGCGGCCAAGCGTGGCAAGAAAGGCAAAAGCCAGCGGAACACCGGCAAAGTTGGAGGCGACGCCGGAGAAAGTGAGCACTGTCGGGCGTAAAAAGCGGGGCAATTTGCCCAGCACAATTGCCCATGCCATGAAAGAGCCGATCACAGCGCCACCCAAAGCGGAGGCAAAGCTGATTTTGATCGAGACCCAATAGGCGCTCATAATGCCCGGTTCAAACAGGCCGATAATATTCTGCAGGGTGAAATTACCCTGATCATCCTGAAATGCGCCGACCACAAGATACATTGTCGGCCAGAGCAGAAACAGAATCGCGAAGGCGAAAAAAGGCGCAACCCCTAACCATTCAAGCGGCAGGCGGCGCTTGGTGCGGCGCGCGGGCGGCAGGTCTGATGTTACGCCATTGCTGGACAAGCTCATATTATTTTTTGCTTTTTATCGTCTGCGTCCGTGATGTCTTCCGCAGAGTGTGGTGCTGAAAATTGCAAGCAGGCAAGAATTATTGCCGTTGCGCCTGCTGAGTTATTTTTATGATGATATGTGCCGTATAAAAACGCAAATCGTGCAAACTGTTACGGGAAGCATAAGCATCCCGTAACAGCGGCATTTTTAGCTGTTCAGCTTACTGAACATTCGCGCCGACAACGCTGTCCCAGTTCTTGGTGATTGCAGCCTGAGATTTATCAAGCTCTTCCAAAGTCGGGAAAACGGCCTTCTGATAAGCTTCTGCCGGTGGGAGCTTGTCGAGCAGATCCTGAGGGATCTTGCCTTCTTTTGCCATGGCGTTGAAGCGGATCGGGTGGCAATAGCCTTTGAGGTAGCCAACCTGACCTTCATCGGAATAGAGATGTTCCATCCAGAGTTTTGCAGCGTTCGGATGCGGTGCATAGGCGCTGATGCCCTGTACATACACACCTGCAACAACGCCGGTTTTCGGAATGATAACTTCAACTTCCGGATTGCCGTTCAGAGTGTCGCGGTCAGCCAGCGCGTTGTAATCCCAGCGGATAACAATCGGGGTTGAGCCCTGTGCCAGTGAGGCGGCCTTACCGATAACCGGTACGAAATTGCCGGCTTTGTTAACATCGCGGAAGAATTCCAGACCCTTCTGGGCTGCTTCTTCACCTGGTTTGCCGCCCTGTGCCAGACCGGCAGCGTAAACGCTCAGGATTGCCTGTGTGGATGCACGCGGATCACCGGAATGAGCAACAGCATTGGCATATTCAGGCTTGAGCAGATCAGCCCAGTCCTGCGGCGCATCTTTAACGATGTCCTTGTTCACTTCAAAAGCCAGCACGCCGTAATAGTCGCCGTACCAGTAGCCCTCTGCATCCTTGGCATCATCAGGGATCGAATCCCATGTCGATACTTTATATGGCTGGAGCAGACCGGCTGCTTTTGCGGTGGTGCCGAATGTGAAGCCGACATCGATCACGTCAGGCGCCTGCGGGCCTTTATTGTCTTTATTGGCTTTGATGGCTTCGATTTCATCGCCCGAGCCTGCATCCGGATTCAGCTCATTGACCTGAATGCCGTATTTGTCTTTGAAGCTCTTGATGATTTCGCCATAACCACACCAGTCATGCGGCAGAGCGATTACGGTCAGCTGACCCTCTGCTTTCGCGGCAGCAATCAGTTCTTCCGACGGAGCAGCCACGGACAATGTGGTGCCGGCAAAAGCGATTGCGGTTGTCAGGGACAACAGCCGTGTTGTTTTGTTAAGCATTGACGTACTCCCCTTAAAGCGACGGGATGTCTGGTCTTCAGACCATCCTCGTGTTTTTTCGATAGGCGTGTCTTATGAAAGTTACATGACAGCTATCGTTTTTCTTTAATCCGAGCAGAAGTGAACCATGTTTTTATACCGCAATCAATTGATTGTTATGATTTAACGACAGGGAAATGAATAAAAAATCGTAATATACTTAATGTGTTGAATATATTGAATTTTGTTTCGCAATGAAGCCAAAATGATACGCGTTTTAAATATTTGTAAAATTGAATATTCAAGAATTTGAATTGTCGTATTCGGGATATGATGAGCGGGCAATTAGTTGGTGGTTGTGCATCGTAATAAAAACACTTTAATAAAATAACTGAACAAAACGCTGAAATTTTTATTGTGAAGGCAAGAGCATATATTTTTAGTGAGCTGATTTTAAATAATATTTTTTGAATTTTGGATGTTTGAATTGCAGGTCAGGGGAAAGGGGATAATGGCAGGCTTTGTCGTCATAAACGGAATCACTGCCTAGCTGGTTTGCGTCATTCCGGTAAAAGAGTGTTTTTGTAGTGTTGCAGGCTTACGCATGGCTCAAAATAAGATTTTTTACGCTCGTAGCTTTCGAATCATTTTCATATTCGCGCGTTTTTGTGGCGCTTCATATTTTATGTTTTCATTTCGCAGACTTTTTGCGGTTTTCAGAACGGACTTTCTCCATGGAATTTGAATTCATCCATTTCCCGGACTTTCAGAACAGCTTCTTTGGTAAAGAATATCGCTCATCAATACTTGAGACTTATATCAAGGCACGCAAACGCCTGTCCTGCCGGCATATTACACATATTACACCAAAACATCCGGATGATTATCCGGGGCAGGAAAACGTCCGGACTGTTGTCACGACATTGCCTGCGGACTGGGTGGTGAATTATTCGGTTAAGAGCTATTTCGATATTGATCCGTTGTTCCATCAGAAATGGTCTGATCCGGATACTGCTCATGGTGTGAGTATTGCTGAAATTTATCAGCCGAAACAGAATATGGCCGCATTGCAAAAATTCGTGGATGACATGCGCGGCTATAAATTCGGATATACATATATTATGGTGACCCAGCGCCTGAACGGGCACGGGGATGCTCATACAATTTTTGCTTTTGATAATCAGACTGACCAATCCGGTCAGAACAGTATGAGTTCTGCTGAACTGATCCGCTTGCTGGAGAAGGACTTTGTTCAGGTTGCCGCGCAGGTTCATGAAGCGGTGCTGTCAGCAATCAGTGATCACTCTTCGCAGAAGCAGGAGGTGCAGTCGCTGGTATCATTGACACCGCGTGAGGTTGATTGCCTGAAATGGGCCGCGCGCGGAAAAACTGATGGTGAGATTGCGGAAATTCTCAGTATTGCCCGCTGGACTGTGGTGACTTATCTGCAAAATGCCAAGATCAAGCTGGGCTGTGCAAACCGCACCTCTGCAGTGGCTGTGGCGATGTCACTTGGGATTATACCGCTGCCGGATACATCGCATTTACAGGGATGATTTGCAGAGGAACCCCGCATATTTTTGTACGGGGTTCTCTGTTATTCCTGATCAGTTATGCGCACAGCTTGCGCAGAGTCCGCGGATTTCCAGTGTGGTTTTGGTCGGATGGAAATGGTTCTGCTGCGTCCAGTGCTGCACGCAGTCTTCAATCTCCGGCTCTGAAAATTCCGAAGCCTGCCCGCATTGATCACAAATCGCAAAAGCGGCAATACCGTGCAAATGGCCGTGTTCGTGATGATGCGGATGCGCGCAGGCGATAAAAGCATTCAGGCTTTCAAGACGGTGAATCAGGCCATATTCCAGTAACTTGTCCAGGGCACGATAGACTTGCAGCGGTGCGCGGAAGCCTTCTTCACGCAGCTGATCGAGAATAGTATACGCGCTGAGAGGGAACTCGGCTTTTGCCAATGCCTCCAAAACGAGGTTCTGATTGCGTGTCAGTTTCGGAGCGCGTGCAGCTGCGGATGCAGTTCCTGTATGCGTGTGACTGTTCATCATCCTATCTCCTTATCGCGCGCTGCCGGCAAAGATGCTTTGAGTTTTTGCCATGGTAGCAAGCTTATAACAAAAAACACGACAGATGCCACGACAATGGACGGGCCGGAAGGCGTGTCATAATTCAGCGAGCCGAAGAGACCGGCAATAACAGAGCACGCACCGATAAAGGCGGCGTAAACGGCCATTTGTTCCGGAGATAATGCAAAGCGGCGCGCTGTGGCTGCCGGAATAATCAGCAAAGCTGTAATCAGCAGAATGCCGACGATTTTCATCGCAATGGCAATCAGCAGTGCCAGCAGGATCATAAAGAGAGTGCGGTGCAGTTCCGGTTGCAGGCCTTCAGCCTGCGCAATGTCTTCGCTGATCGTTGCTGCCAACAAAGGCCGCCAGAGTTTCATCAGGGCTGCCAGAATTAAAGCGCCGCCGGCGTAAATCGCTATGAGGTCTGTGACGGAGACGGCGAGAATGTCACCGAACAACAATGACATCAAGTCGAAGCGGATCCATGACATGAAGGCAACCAGCACAAGGCCGAAAGCCAGTGTAGCATGGGAGAGAATACCAAGCAGGGAATCCGCAGATAATGTATGGCGCCGCTGCAAGAGCACCAGCAACATGGCAATGGCAAAAGCGATAATAAAGACCGAGACCATGATATTCAGGTCAAACAGCATGGCAAGGCCAACGCCGAGCAGGGCGGAATGCGCCATCGTATCGCCGAAATAGGCCATGCGCCGCCAGACTATAAAGCAGCCGACCGGCCCCGTAATTAAAGCGAGGCCGATACCGGCCAGCATGGCACGAATAAAGAAGTCATCAAGCATGTTTGTGCCCGCCGGTTTCAGAGCTGCATTCTGTTTCATGATGGTGGTGGTGACCGTCATCATGATGGCAATGATCTGTCACTGTGCCGTCTGCATGTTGCACACGTCCGTCAGCCAGATGTGTGTGATCGTGGTGATGGGTGTAGACGGCCAGTGAAGGCAGTATCTCTGCGCCGCGCGGCGTGCGTAACCCGAAAAGCTTCGCATATTCCGGACTGGCGGCCACATCAACCGGCGCGCCGCTGCAGCAGATATGTCCGTTGAGGCAGATGACACGATCTGTCGCCGCCATAACAATGTGCAGATCATGCGAGATCATCAGTACGCCGCAACCGGTGTGATTACGGAATTTGGCAATGGTTTCATAAAGCTCGGCTTCACCGGCAAAATCGACACCTTGCAGCGGCTCATCCAGTACCAGCAGATCCGGCTTGCAGGCAAAGGCACGCGCCAATAATACGCGCTGAAATTCACCGCCGGATAAATGCACGACCTGCGCATTGATCAGTTGCGGGATGCCTGCAAGATTAAGCGCTTCTTCAATGGCTTTTCTGCTTAAAGGCGCTGTCATGCGCATCATGCGTTCGACTGTGAGCGGCAGGCTCGGATCAATGGTGATTTTTTGCGGCACATAACCGATGCGTAAGCGCTTTTCACGCTTCACGCTGCCTTCATCCGTCTTGTGAATACCGAGCGCGAGCTTTGCTGTTGTGCTTTTGCCTGAACCGTTAGGGCCGATCAGGGTGACGATTTCTCCGCGATGCAGATCAAGAGTGATGTTCCTGACAAGCCAGCGGCCGTTTCGCTCTATCCCTGCATTTTCAAGACGCAGCAGAATCTCCGGCGTCTGTCCGGTTGGCGCGGCTGATAATGGATGATGCATTGTTCGCTTTCGAATTTTAGAAAAGCTGGTTTTGCTCTTGTCAGTGGTTATCTCATACGTTATAGCATTACGCAATAATGTAATTTTATAACATATTGTTTCGCTAAGCTGTCGTTTCAACCGGCGGCGGCATTTAATGGCAATTTCTGTGAGGTTTTAT
>JAIRVW010000214.1 GCA_031253705.1 Brucellaceae bacterium | reverse complement strand
TGTGATGACGACCAGCAAGAAGCTCCCGATACCGAGAGCCCATTTGCTGATCCGGGCGTTTCTGCGCCCGGATGCTGTTACAGTAGTTACACTCATACCGTATTATTTCTTCGATACGTCGTAGACAGAGTTGGTGGTGAAGGTCACGCCCAGCTTGTAATTTTCAACATTATTACGATAGGCAGCAACTTCGGTCTGCTGGAACAGAACAACGAACGGGCCGTCATCCAGCAGCTTCTTCTGCAGATCGAGATACATCTGCGCACGCTTTTCTGTATCACGTTCCAGAACAGCGGCTTTGGTTTCCTTTGTCAGCTCAGGAATATCCCAGGCGTTACGCCATGCGAGGGTTTTAGCCGATGCATCATCCTTATTGTCAGGATTGCTTGCAAAGGTGTCCGCATTGGTGTTCGGATCCCAATAGTCTGTACCCCACTGACCGATGTAAAGATCGTGCTTACGTGCGCGATATTTGGTCAGTGTCTGCTTGCCGTCACCCGGAATGATTTCCATTTTCACGCCGGCCTGAGCAAAGGTCTGCTGGATGGATTCAGCAATACCGGTCACAGGCTGCGAAGAACGCACATCCATGGAGATGCTGAAGCCGTCTTTCAGACCTGCTTTTTCGAGCAGTTCTTTAGCCTTGGCAACATCCAGCTTGTACGGCTTTTCATCAGAAGCGCCGAGCAGACCCTTTGGCAGGAATGTCTGATGCTGAACACCGATATGTTTCACCAGTGTGGATTCAATCGCGTTGTAATCAACAAGATATTTCAGTGCTTCACGCACTTCAGGCTTGGCCAGAGTTTCGTTTTTCTGGTTGAGGCTGAAGTAATAGATCGTGCCTTTTGGCGAGGCGGACAGGGAAATACCATCTGCCTTGGACACAGCATCAATATCGCCCGGCTCAAGGTTACGCGCTACGTCGATATCGCCTTTTTCAAGCATCAGACGCTGGGTCGCGCTTTCCTTGACATAGCGGTAGATCGCGCGTTTCAGCGGGGATTTATCGCCGCGATAGTTGTCGTTACGCTCAAGCACAACGATTTCATTGGCGCGCCAGTCGCGGATGATCATCGGGCCGGAGCCTGCATAGTTGGTTTTCAGCCATGCATAACCGAAATCGCCGTCTTTGGCGTTTTCTTCAACCAGTTTCTTATCAACAACAGATGCAACATCGGCTGTCAGGCAGTTCAGCACAAAGCTTGGTGCGTAGGACTGGTCAACAGTGATAACCAGTGTGTTGGCATCGGTTGCCTTGATCTTTTCTTCAACATTGTCCGGCTTGAAACCGAACTGGGTGAGGATGAAAGACGGGCTCTTGTCGATCTTAACAGCGCGGATCAGTGAGTAAGCCACATCTTCAGCTGTCAGAGCATTGCCGGAAGCAAATTTCTGGCCTTCACGGATTTTGAAGGTATAGGTCAGACCGTCTTCGGAAACGTCCCAGCTTTCAGCAATGTCGCCGATAACCTTGGAAGCGTCATTCGGGTCGAGACGCAGCAGGCGGTCATAGGTGTTGCCGAGAATTTCGCCGGTGGAAAGTTCGAAAGATTCCGCCGGATCCAGCGTGATCATATCATCAAATGTCCAGCCCAGAACCAGCGTATCCGCCGGTGTTGCAGCCTGAACAGCAGCAGCGCTGACAAACACGCTCAGAGCGGCGGTGGCTGCCAGATATCCAAAACGATTTAAAGATTTAATCCCGTCGGATTTTTTAATCATTACATACCCCATATTTCATCCCAAATGACTGGCCGTTCAACGGGCCTGCGATACTTGAAACACGTGTACCGCACCGTGTTATTCAATTTCTGCCATCTTAAATGACAGAAAATTTATTATGTATCATATGACTGAATGGCAGGACTCCGCAAGGAGGCTAACATTTGTCGTCAACTGATAGTTTTTATGTGTTTTTACGCCGGTTTAGCGTTTTTCATGCCATGCGGAGCGCAAGACCCGCAGCCAGTTTTCGCGGCAGATTTTTGCCAGATCATCTTCGCCGTATCCGGCTGTACGCAGAGCCTGCACAAGGTTCTGTGTACCTGCCGCATCGCTAATGCCATCCGGTATCGGGCCGCCGTCATAATCCGAGCCGAGTGCCACGCCGTCAATGCCGACTTTGCCCACCAGATAATCAATATGGCGAACCATATCGCTGAACGGTGTTGCAGTATTCACCTGACCATCTGCACGCAGCATGGTGGTGACATAGTTCAGGCCGACCAGACCATTGCTTTCTGCAATCGCATCCAGTTGGCTGTCGGTGAGGTTACGGGCAACCGGTGTCAGCGCATGCGCGTTGGAGTGGCTGGCGACCAGCGGCTGATTGCTGAGTTTCGCCACATCCCAGAAGCCTTTTTCGGTAATGTGCGACAGGTCGATGAGAATGCCGAGGCTGTTACAGGCCTTGATCAGCTCACGTCCGGCATCGGTCAGACCCGGAGCGGTATCAGGGCTCATCGGATAGGAGAACGGCACGCCGTGACCGAAAATATTGTGACGGCTCCAGACAGGCCCCAGTGAGCGCAGACCTGCCTGATAGAACAGCTCCAGTGCCTTCAGGTCTTTATCCAGTGCTTCACAGCCTTCCATATGCAGAACGGCTGCAAAATCGCCGTCAGCAATGGCATTGTCGATATCCTGAGCGGTACGGCAGATTTTCCAACCGCCTGCACGTTCAAGCTTATAGGCAATGTCGATAAATTCACTGGCAATATCGAAGGAATAAACGCGGTCAATCGGCTTGGCCAGCGGCGTGTCATAATGACCATTGCTGTCCGGTGCACCGAAAATGGTTTCGCCGGTTGCCGGATTGGGAATGTAAATCGCGCAGAGACCACCGGCGAGACCGCCTTTGCGGGAGCGCGGCAGATCGATATGCCCCTGATCTGTTCCCTCGATAAATTCCTTTACCGGATCTTCGCCTTTATTGCGGTTCTCCCAAAGACGAAGCAGCACATCATTATGGCCGTCAAAAACTGCTTGCATGATATAATTCCCAATTTCCTCACACTAACTTTAAAATCAGGGAGTGCTTTCAAGTCAAGCATCCCGAAGAGACCAAGCTGTTGATGTCGATTTGCGACATCCGCGACATGGTTTAAAAGCTGCAAAAAAGACGAAGACACAGCGCTAAATGCACGGAAAAAGTTACTATCGTGACATTTGCGAAATATGATTATGCGTAATTTGCATAGCTCTATGCTTAAAAAACAATCCATATTCAGAGTGAATGTCGTCATTCAAGCTTTTGTATTATATAATAAAATCAATGTATTTTAGCGAAATTTCTGAAAAATGAAAAAAAGCGCCGCATTTCGGAAAATGCGGCGCTTTGAATTTTTTTGACTGATTTATCAAGAATCAGAAGCGGTAGTTCACACCGGCTTTGAGGGTGTGGGTCGTCAGGTTGTTCTCGTAACGTGTGTCATTAACGCTGGTTTTTACACCATTGTGACGCATATAGTTATATTCTGCTTTGACCGAGAACGGGCCGGAGAGCTGCTGTT
>JAIRVW010000177.1 GCA_031253705.1 Brucellaceae bacterium | reverse complement strand
CTGTCGATCATCCATTTGCCGACCCCCGGCCAAGAGAAAATAGTTTCTGTCAGAATAGCACCGCCGAGCGATACGCCGACCTGCAGACCGATTGTGGTCTCAACCGGAATGAGCGCATTGCGCAAAGCATGCAGACCGATAACGCGACGCTGGCCGAGACCTTTGGCACGCGCTGTGCGGACATAATCCTCACCCAGCACTTCGAGCATGGCCGAACGAGTCTGACGCGCAATGACCGCCATCGGGATCGTTGCCAGAACCACTGTCGGCAGGATCAGATGCGATACGGCGGAGGTGAACGCCCCTTTCTGACCGGACAGCAGACTGTCGATCAGCATAAAACCTGTCACCGGCGGGAAGAAATACATCAGCGAAATACGGCCTGAAACCGGTGTCCACTGCAGAATCCCAGAAAACAGGATGATCAGCAGCAAACCCCACCAGAAAATCGGCATCGAATAGCCGACCAGTGCCACGCCCATGGAGGTCTGGTCAAACCAGGAACCGCGCTTAACAGCTGCGATAACACCGGCAGGAATCCCGATCAGAATAGCCAGCAGAATGGCGCACATCGCCAGTTCCACAGTCGCAGGGAACAGAGTAAAAAATTCAGTAATGACCGGTTTTTTGGTAACCATGGACATGCCGAATTCGCCGTGCAGCAGGTTCCAGATATAATCCAGATATTGCTCCCACATCGGCTTATCAAAACCGAACTGTTTCATCAGCTCAGCATGCCGTTCCGGCGAAACGCCGCGCTCCCCTGCCATCAGCAGGACCGGATCACCCGGTAAAACGCGTACGAAGCCGAAAGCAAGAATAGTGATGCCGAGAAATGTCGGTACCAGATAGGCAATTTTGCTTAAAATGAATCGTATCATGAATAAGTTAAGACCGGGCGCTGAATATATCCTATCCAGCGCCCGGTCATTCTCCTTTAAAGATTACTCGGAAATATCGATACCATCAAAGCGATGAATACCGACAGGGTCCATCTTGTAACCTGTCACTTTCGCTGACATCGGCATGAACACTGTAGAGTGTGCAAGTGTATTCCAAGGAGCCTGCTCCTTGAAGATAACCTGTGCCTGTTCGTAAAGCTTGGTGCGCTCAGCCTGATCAGCCGTTACTTTGGCTTTCTGGATCAGAGCTTCAAAGTCTTTATTGCACCATTGCGCGCGGTTGTTGCTGCCTACACCGGCACAGCCGAGCAGAACGCCGAGGAAGTTGTCCGGATCACCATTGTCACCGGTCCAGCCGAGGATAACCGCGCCGTCACGGTCTTTTTCGCCCGACTTCTTGAGGTATTCACCCCATTCCATCGATACGATTTCAGCCTTTACGCCAACTTTTTCAAAGTCAGCCTGCATCAGCTCAGCAGTACGGCGGGCATTCGGCATATAAGGACGGCTGACAGGCATCGCCCACAGCTTCATCTGCAGATCTTTTACACCGGCAGCTTCCAGAGCCTTTTTAGCGGCTTCCGGATCATATTTGTCGTCTTCGATTGCGTTGTTATAGCCCCACATTGTCGGCGGGATCGGGTTTTTAGCAACCTGACCGGAAGACTGGAACACAGCATCAATGATCGCCTGCTTATTGACAGCCTGATTGAGTGCCTTACGCACTTCCGGCTTGTCATAAGGAGCAACAAGGGTGTTGTACGCGAAGTAAGCGATATTCAGACCGGCCTGTTCTTCAACTTTCAGATTTTTGTCAGCCTTGAGGCCTTCAATATCTGCCGGTGCCGGATAAGCCATGATATGGCATTCGCCTGCTTTCAGCTTCTGCGCACGTACAGCAGCATCCGTGGTGATTGCGAAAACGAGATCGTCGATCTTTTCCTTGCCTGCCCAATAATCAGGGTTGGCTTTATAACGGATGATCGCATCTTTCTGATAGGCAACGAAAGTAAACGGACCGGTACCGACTGGGAACTGGTTCATATTTTCTTTTTTACCGTCAGCTTCAAGCTTATCCGCATATTCTTTGGAAAGAATCGAAGCAAAATCCATGGCCATATTGGCGATGAACGGCGCTTCCGGACGGCTCAGCACGAATTTCACGGTGTGATCGTCAACCTTGACGATTTCCTTGATCAGCGAACCCATTTCCATACTGTCGAAATATTCATAGGAAATGCCGGCAGTATATTCATGCCAAAGGCTTTTCTTGTCGCTCTGACGGTTGAACGAGAAGATCACGTCATCTGCATTGAATTCACGCGATGGTGTGAAATAATCGGTTGTCTGGAACTTAACGCCCTTACGCAGGTGGAATGTATATTCCAGACCGTCTTCGGAAACGTCCCATTTTTCAGCAAGACCAGGCACCACTTTGGTTTCGCCGTGTTCAAACTCAACCAGACGGTTATAGGCTGTGCGGGATGCCGCATCAAAAGTATCACCGCCGGTATAAGGGGCCGGATCAAAACCCTCCGGCGATGCCGGTGAGCAATAAACCAGCGTCTTGGCAGATGCGGCGCCTGAGAAACCGGCCATCATGGCAGCAGTCAGCGCAGTCGCAGCAAGAAGTTTAGTATGAAATTTCATTATAGGCCTCCACCCGATAACAAGCTGCAACGTCTCACGTCGCAGTCTGAACGGTACAGAAGCATTTTGAATGGTAAAAAGGCAAGTTTATTTTACGTCTAGGTCAACACAGCAGAATTCAATGCCCCTCTAATCGATTAGCACAAAATAACATATATTTGATTTTTAAAAGAAATTTCGCAATTTGAACCGTTTCAAAAATATGAGTATTCTGGTACAATTTTATGCTTTAATAGCATCTCAGCAGCATTTTGCATGATGCAAGACCAGAATCGCATAAGCGTACTCAGCGTTACGCAAACCATTGACAGACCACAATAAGATACGAAATTTGAGGCAGGATTATGAGTGAGAAGAAAGATGTCATTCAGCAAACAACAGACGATGCCCGTGCGCTCGCCCTGCAATTAATTACCGGTGCGACTTACGGTTCACTTGCTGTTCTTGATCCGGCCAGCGGTCGCCCGAGTGTAACGCGTGTTGCAATTACTACGGATACTGACAATACACCTTTATTACTGGCATCCGGTCTTGCCACCCATACACCGGCGCTTGATGCCAATCCGGTCTGCTCCCTGCTCTTAGGGGAACCGGCCGATAAAGGTGACCCCCTCGTACATCCGCGCATCACACTTGCCTGCACAGCGGAAAAATTCACCCGTGAACATGAAGGTTATCAGCGCCTGCGCAATCTGTTTCTGGAAAAGCGCCCGAAAGTGAAACTCTATATTGATCTCGGTGATTTTGTAATTTTCCGGCTGAATATTGAAAGCGCCGGTCTCAACGGCGGCTTTGGCAAAGCATTCCAGCTCAAAACCGAAGATATTGTTGTAGAGCAATAATCGGCAAGGACACCTGAAAGCGTCGTCGTCTTCACGACATCGCGCCCCTCACCGCACTTTGAAAATGATTTACAGCAGAGTCTGACGCACAGGGCTCTGCTGCGGATTCTTTTGCTCCGTTCTTCAGCAAGGCCACTGAAGCACACGTATTATCGGGTATTCACGAAAAAGTGTGCGCGTGAAAATATATTTTCATAGCATCAAAATTTTCTTCGAAACGAGCTCTGCTGCAGAATTCGAAAGTGATTACATTACAAATTTAGTCATATTTCATCAAAAATCAGCACTTTTATGCAATTTAGAGATATCTAAATTAAAAACATAGATTTCATATCCGGACCATTTTACGACTTTCGCATGAGTAATTATTCTGGACTATTTTAAAATAATTCTTGCAAATATCAATTCTATTGGTAGTTGTAATAGTGCGCTGATATTTTTCTTATAAGCGCACTATCAAAATTGCTGTCATACGGGGGTAGGACTGCACATGAAACACGATAACATCTACGCAAATCTTGTCGACAACGCGGATCAGGCCGCTGATTTTCTGTCAGCTCTGGCAAATAACAAAAGGCTGCTGATCCTTTGCAAGCTGCTGCACAACGAAATGTCTGTGGGAAGCCTTGCAAAAGCGATTGATCTCAGCCAGTCGGCATTATCACAGCATCTTGCCAAGCTGCGCGCACTTAATCTTGTTTCGACAAGACGTGATGCCCAGACAATCTACTATGTTGTTTCGTCACCGCATATCGAGCTGGTGCTTTCAACATTGGGTGGCCTGTATCTGGCACGCAGCGAAAAAAGACGGGAAGCATTCGCTTAATCTGAACTGATGAACTATCAGAACAATAGCAATTCCGTCATATTTATTAATGACTTAGCAGATAAGCGCCTCGGCGCTTATCTCAATATTAAAGAAAGAGATCTGACAGGCCGTCAGTCTCGCTTTATCGCAGAAGGCAAAGTTGTTTTGCGCGTTCTGCTCAATTCCGCTCAGTTTGAAGCGGAATCCCTTCTGATCACTGAAAACAAGCTGGCAGGCCTCGGGGATATTCTGTCTCTCTGCCCTGCGCATGTGCCTGTTTATGCAGTTTCTCCGGCTGATATGGATCAGATTGCAGGCTTTAATGTTCATCGCGGCATTCTCGCCGTCGGAAAACGAAAAAATCAAAACGATATTAAAGACTTAATCGCTGCGCTCCCCGAGAATGCGCTCATTGTCATCCTCTGTGGTATATCCAACCACGATAATATCGGCTCGGTATTCCGCAATGCTGCAGCCTTTGAGGCAGCATGCGTACTACTGGATGAAACCTGCTGTGACCCGCTTTATCGCAA
>JAIRVW010000129.1 GCA_031253705.1 Brucellaceae bacterium | reverse complement strand
GAACCCTCTATGCGTGACCATATGCCGGTGCTTTGGCTGAGGTTGCTTTCACCTTGCCGGTAACGATTGCCAACCCGCTGTTGCAGTGTGGGCAGGGCGCTCAGACTGAGAAGAAACTGCGGATAAACTTCATAAACAGGTACGCCTGCCTGATATTGCGGATCCGGATCCGGATCTGGATCTGGATCGGGGTCAGGATCGTTACGTATGCGTTTAGAACGGAGATACCAGTTGCCGTCATCCGGTGTGGATGTTGCGCCTTGATAAAGCTTGTAGCCATAAGCGCCGCCGACAACAACCTGCTCGCCCTCATGCACATAATTGCCGATCAGGGTAAATGAACCGGACGCGTTTCCGCCGATCTCGATAACCTTAATGCCTTCAACCGTTTGGGCACCAAGACCACCGGCATTGATGACTTGCAGCTGATTGTTGCCGGTGACATCACCTTCAAAGATGATCTGATCCGTATCTGAACTGTCATTGCCGAGTTTGGTGTTAATGACGAAAATACCGTCACTGCTATGATAGTCATTTTTGACCGTCAGGTTTTTAAAGCCGTTTGCAGGGGCGGAGAATGTAATTTTGCCGGTGCTTGCAAGTGCATTTACGGTCGAATTTCCGGTTATGTTCCAGCTGCTCGTTTCATCGACAGACAGGCTGTTGAGGAGTTGATTATTCGCGCCTGTGCGTGCTGCACCTGTCCAGTTTGAATTATTGGCCAATTCAAAATCAACCGTACCGCTATTAACCAGCGTATCGCCTGTGAGAGCAGATGAGTCCGCCTGAATACTGACAGTTCCGACCGGCATCGGAACGACAACGCCGCCGATGGTTGGCGTATATATATCGCTGGAAAAGAGCAAAGCTGAGGTGCCTGTTCCGGTAATGCCGGAGTTTTTAATTTTAAATGTGTTTTCTGAGCCGCCTTTGACTGCAAGGGCTGAGCCGTTTTCAGCAGTAATCTGCGAATCTGTGATCGTGACTGTACTTTTATGCAGGGTCGCCGGAGAGCTGTTTGGTGTATTGTATCCGGTCATGTGGATAGCATGCGCATTGCTGCCGGTTGTCTTTACGCTCGATTTATCGATCGTGACCTGAGAGCCAAGGGCAATAAGCACACCATGTGCATCGGCACCGGATGTTGAGACGGAGCTGCCATCCGATATATTCACTCTGCCGGAGTTTTGTGAGCGTGCGCCGATGGCTCCGTCACCGCTGGTTGTAATTTGCGTGCCATAGGCATTGATCGTGGAATATAGATCTCCGTAGATGCCCGTAGCACTCTGGCCTTCGGTGATAATCCGGGAATTGTAGACATCGATAAAGCCGCCGGTTGTGCCGGTTCCGCCATTGCTTGCGGCCAGACCAATACTGCCAAGGCCGTGTGTATGAATGATGCTGTTGCTGAGTTTGGCCTTGCGTGTTGTGGCTTCAATACCGGCAGCCCGATCGCCATGTGTTGTGATTGTTATATTTTTAGCGTCGAGAATATCGGCATTGTAATTGTTATATTTGCCGACAACCCAGATACCTTTTGCAGAATCGCCCCAGGTTGTGATGCTGCCTGTGTCCAATACTGTCTTGGTGTACCAGTTGGCATTGATGCCATAGGCCGAAGCGGCGCGGTTTGAGACATCGCCGGTGACGGGATCTTTACCGGTTGTGATGGAAAAATTTTTGGCAGTTAAATTTGCGCCAAGCAAATAAACGCCAAAGCTGCTCAGCGCGGAGATGTCTGTTTTGTCGATATTTATATCAACGCGGCCGCTGGAGACATTCGCATCAATCCCCATACCATCCGTCTGGATATTGCTGTTCGTAAGGTTGATTGTGCCTGAGTCACCGACGTGAATCCCTCTGGAATCCCTGCCGCTGGCTTTAATGTCGGCATAGTCCAGCGTGAGGACGTTTTGGTTCCCGCTGAGGGATATGGCATGGCTATATTCACCGGTCGTCGAGAAGAGCGCATGGTTGGTAGCGCTGCCGAGAATTGAAATGGTCTTGGTAGCGTATCCGCTTGTTTCAACTCTTAAAGCCGGCGTAGTGATGGCCGTGGTTTGCAACCGCACGATTGAATCAAAAATGTTCAGATCGCCGCCGTTCACCCGAATAGGGGAGGTTGTATTAGTGGTCGTGATATCAACGGTCTGATTGTTGATGACCATGTTGTCGCCGTTTTGCACGACGATGGGTGTATTAATTGCATGCGCATGATTGATGAAAAATACAAAGCAGGCAGAACTCGCCAGACACAGTTTTTTGTATTTCAGTGTTTTATAATTACTCACTGCTGCCTCCAATGATTATAAAAACTAAAATTTATGTACCTTGTTAAATATTTTTATAGAATGGTTAATTTTTTATTAAATTTATGTATTGTTTGATATTTATGGTAATGTGTTTGAATTAATTTCATTATTTATACTTTTAAAATAGTACATAATTTTTGTATTAAATTATTTACGATTTTATATTTGTTTTATCTATTTTTTTGCGAGGGGGACGGCAGTTCCATTGTAATGATTCCGAACGGGCTGCGTACGCCGGCTGAGTATTTCTCTGCAACTTGCAGTGCTTCCCGAAGACGTGCTTCAGGATCCTCAGCCAAAGACTCACGGGTGGCATAGAGAGCACCCAGTGCAACCAGATCGCCTGAATCACAGGCATCAAAACCGTCAACAGACTCCGTTATCTGATAATCATCCAGAACTTTGAAAAGTCGTCCCTCATAACCGACAAGAAAGATGCCGCATTGCCCGGCCTCTTAATGCCGCTTGGCTGCGTCGCTGATTTTAAAACACTCATGCACACTGTTGATGAGGTCTGTGACATGAGTGCGAAACTATCTGTCTGCCTATGACAGGATTGTCTTCTCTGTGTGGACAGTTTTGCTGTTGTGCAGAGTATTGTTGTCTAAAATGTGAACAGCGTGTTTGCTGCACTGAGCATTGCAACTTATTGGGGTTAGAGCGATGTATAGGTTATCTGAAGGTAACCGCTATGCCTGTTATTGCTGTCGGCAGACAAATCCGCGGTGCAGGAACGGGAATGAAATTAATGAGTAAATTACCCTTTGCAGTCACACGTCCGGCCTATGTTGAACGGGTCGGGCTTAAATCGCGCGATGCTGAAACGCTGGCGCAATATTATGAAAACATTGTCGGTTTGCGGGAAATGGCGCGCCGCGGCTCCTCGATTATTCTTGGTGCAGGCGGGCGGGAACTGCTGGAGATTGAACAATCCTCAGCTCTGAAGGCGGAAGATCCGCGCAGTGCCGGTCTGTTCCACACCGCTTTTCTGTTGCCGGAGCGCGCTGATCTGGCGCGCTGGATCAGACGTGCGATTGACAAGCAGCTGCCGGTTGCCGGTGCATCCGACCATGCGGTAAGTGAAGCCGTTTATCTGACTGACCCTGATGGCAATGGTATTGAAATCTATACCGACCGTGCGCCCGATACTTGGCAATGGAACGGTGATCAGGTGCATATGGTGACCGATGCTATGGATGTGAACGGTCTTTTGCAGGAGCTGAAAACTGCGCCGTCTGAGTGGACAAAAGCGCCGGAAGGCACAGTTGTCGGCCATGTGCATCTGCGTGTCGGACAGATTCAGCCTGCGGATGACTGGTGGCATGATGAACTGGCGTTCGACACGGTAGCAAAATACGGCTCAAAAGCTGTGTTTCTGTCTTCCGGCGGTTATCATCACCACATTGCCAATAATATCTGGCAGAGTGCTGGTGCGGGCAAACGTGATCTTGATCGCAGCGGTCTGTCCTTTGTGCAGATCAATGATACGCGGGACGTGAAAACCCGTGTTATTGATGATCCTTGGGGGAATGAGATCCGTATCAATAAAGTATAAGACAAAAGCCCCGCCTGAAACTTCAGACGGGGCTTTTTTATTGGTTTAAAACGCGTAATCTTACTTAAACACGCATTTTATTTTTGCATGTTAAACACGGGATTATTTCACTTGCGTGTTAAACACGCGGTTGAAAATCGTATCAACGTGTTTGGTATGATAGCCGAGGTCGAACTTCTCGCGGATCTGCTCTTCGGAGAGTGCTGCGCGGACTTCCGCATCGGCCAGCAGTTCTTCGAGGAAGTCTTTGCCCTGTTCCCAGACCTTCATCGCATTGCGCTGAACGAGGCGGTAGGAATCTTCGCGGGATACGCCAGCCTGCGTGAGAGCCAGCAGCACGCGCTGCGAATGCACCAGACCGCGGAATTTGTTCAGGTTGTTCATCATGTTTTCAGGATAAACAAGCAGCTTTTCGATTACGCCGGTAAGACGGGCGAGGGCGAAGTCGAGTGTGATCGTGGCATCAGGGCCGATCATGCGCTCAACGGACGAGTGCGAAATATCGCGCTCATGCCAGAGGGCGACATTCTCCATCGCAGGCAGTGCGAAAGAGCGAACCATGCGGGCAAGGCCAGTGAGGTTTTCGGTCAGCACAGGGTTGCGCTTATGCGGCATTGCAGACGAGCCCTTCTGGCCAGGTGAGAAATATTCCTCAGCTTCCAGAACTTCGGTG
>JAIRVW010000128.1 GCA_031253705.1 Brucellaceae bacterium | reverse complement strand
CAAAGGCTGCGTCATAGGTGATCATGCCAAGATCAATACCGGCCGCACGCATCTCTTCCACACGCTTGCCGAAACTCTGCAATGCAGAGCCCAGATCAAGACCACTCTGCTCAGCAAATTCTGTCAGCCGGCTTGTCGCCTGATCCAGCGGCACGCGAATGGACAAAAATGTTTTCAGTGCGCTCAGCACACGGTCTGCCAGCTGCACTGCTGCCAGTTGCTGCTTTTCCATCAGACGACGGGCAATTTCTGCCGGATTACGCCCCGCAACCGGCGAAATACCAGCAGCCTGCATTTCCTGCGCCAGTGCCGCCACCAATGCGTCTTCGCCCTGCTCATCGAGCAGCTGGCGCAAACGCTCCGGCACAACATTGCCGCTACGCGGTGATGCAAGATCCTGCAAAGCCAGCTGCAACTGTTCAGCATTACCAAACGTGCGCGCCAGCTTTTTCTGCCAACCGCGTGGCAGACCAAGTGATGCCAGCACGGCTTCAAACACCGACTGATCACCGAGCAACACCTGTAAACTTGCATTAGGAGCAGCCTGATTCACAGCCTTGAGCGCATCGCTCAGCGAACGTGCATCGGATGCCGGTTCATTATCGCCGCCGAGGTCTTCAATACCGGCCTGATGAAAGCTGGTGCCACCCTCACGACGCTGGCGGAAAACCTCACCGATATAGGAATAGCGTTTCGGCGTGGCTGCATTCAACGCAATATGATTGCGGCAGACCGGAATTGTAAATTCCGGTCGCAGGCACAGGCTGTCGCCGTTTTCATTCTCGGTCAGGAAAATCCGGCTGCGCAGATCTTCGCCGGCCATATCCAGAAACGGATCGGCCGGCTGCAGGATCGGAATATCAACCGCTTCGCTTGATGTGGTCGCAAAATAAGACGCCAGATCAGCGGCAATATCTGCTGTTTGACGGTTGCTCATTTTACTTTGCCTGTCTGCTTTGTTCCTGCAAGCGATCCTCAGCCTGTTCGGCAAGGATGCGCTTCACTTCCGCAACCAGATCAGCTTCTTTGACAGTGATCTGCGCCGGACGGCTGGCACGCCACTCCTCATTGCTTTCAATCTCACCGGAAAGACGCTTGCCTTCAATCAGATCCTTGATCTGGATTTCGCCATTGGCACGCTCATCGCCGCCCTGAATGATCGCAAGCGGCGCATTGCGGCGGTCTGCATATTTCAGCTGATTACCGAACTTCTTCCAGTTGCCCTGATACATCTCGGCACGGATACCGGCATCGCGCAGATCCTGCGTGAATTTCTGGTAGCGGCCGAGGCTTTCAGCATCACCATCCATTACCGTAATAACAACCGGTGCCATTGCATCTTCTGTGCCGAGCTTGCCGAGGTTTTTCAGCGCAGTCATTAAGCGGGAAACACCGATGGAGAAACCGGTTGCCGGAACCGGCTGGCCGCGGAAACGCGAGACCAGACCGTCATAACGGCCACCGCCACCGACGGAACCGAACACAACCTTCTCACCTTTTTCATTGGTGACATCAAATTGCAGCTCAGCCTCATAAACAGGGCCGGTGTAATATTCGAGACCGCGCACAACGGACGGATCGATTTTGACGCGACCGGCATAGCCACCTGCATCAAACAAAATCTGCATCTGTGCGAGTTCTTCAACGCCTTCCATGCCGCGCGCATTGCCTTCAACAACGGCACGCAAGTTTGCGATGGTCTGCTGACCATCTGCTGCACCCGCAGCAGTAAAGTCGAGAACCTTGGCAATCGCCGCTGCATCAAGCCCTGCGCCCTTGGTGAAATCGCCGGATTCATCACGACGACCTTCGCCGAGCAACAGCTTCACGCCCTCTTCGCCAAATTTGTCGAGCTTGTCGATCGCACGCAGCACATTGAGACGGCGACCGGCATTTTCATCACCGGCAAGACCAATGGCTTCTAGAACACCATCCAGAACCTTACGGTTATTGACGCGGATCATATAATCGCCGCGCTGAATGCCGAGACGCTCCAGCGTATCAGCGGCCATCATACACATTTCAGCATCGGCAGAAACGCCCGGTGCACCGACGGTATCGGCATCGAACTGCATGAACTGGCGGAAACGGCCAGGACCCGGCTTTTCATTACGGAAAACCCAGCCATTGCGATAGGTACGGAACGGCAGCTGAATTTCGTTGAAATTCTCAGCAACGTGACGCGCCAGCGGCGCAGTCAGGTCATAGCGCAGCGACAGCCATTGCTCATCATCATCCTGAAGCGAGAACACTCCTTCATTCGGACGATCGAGATCCGGCAGGAATTTACCCAGCGCATCGGTATATTCTACGAGCGGCGTTTCAATAGGGTCAAAACCGTAGCGTTCATAGACCTCGCGAATGGTCGCCAGCATCTTCTCAGCAGCACGCAGATCATGAGGCTCACGGTCCACAAAGCCGCGCGGCAACCGCGCTTTCATCTTCTCCGCTTTATTTGCCATGATACTGATCCGCTAAACTTGAGTTATCTTGAAGATTAAAGGCCTTTTTATCCTTATAAAGGCGCAGATGTTTCCTAACTGATCAGCTTGCATGCGGCAAGAGTAAGATCAGCACAGAAACATATTATGCAGGGCGAACAAAGTCCTGACGCAAGCGCTCAATCACTGGCCTGCAATAACAGCCCTCGAGATGATCATTGACCAGTCCCATCGCCTGCATGAAAGCATAGACCGTTGTCGGCCCGACAAAGGACCAACCGCGCTTTTTTAAATCCTTGCTGATGCGCGTTGAAATCTCGGTGAAAGGATTGTTTTTATAGGCTGCCAGATCAAAACGCGCAGGCCGGTCTTTCGGCTGCGGTTCAAAACTCCAGAAATAAGCGGCAAGTGAGCCTTTTTCAGCAATCAGATCAATGGCGCGAGCGGCATTATTGATAGCCGATCTGATCTTACCGCGATGGCGGACAATGCCCTGATCCTGCATCAGCCGTTCGACATCTTCATCGGTGAACTGTGCCATTTTATGAAAATCAAATTCTGCAAAAGCACGGCGGAAATTTTCACGCTTACGCAGAATCGTCAGCCATGACAGCCCCGACTGAAAGCCTTCCAGACAGATTTTCTCAAACAGACGACGGTCATTATCAACCGGAAAGCCCCATTCCGTATCATGATAATGCAGATAATCCGGCAAGCCGCCGTGCCAGCCGCAACGCACCTGACCGTCTTCCCCCAAATGCAATCCCGCTTCCAGAACCGGCACATCCTGCATCATTTTCACCCGTTTAATATCTGTAATACGCAATGAGTCTGTCTATATCACATTTTATTTGACTTGGAACAAAAAAAGAACATATGATTTATTTCAAGTCAGACAGCAGCAACCGGACACCACGTAAAATATTTACCCGATGATAACCACAAGAGGAAGTTTTCGCCGCATTTCAGCCTTTAGGCAGCAGCGATTCACTTTTTCAAAAGGGTCACGGCATCACAGTTACAGGCAAAGGAATCTTCATGCCTCACACTGCGAACAATGCATCACAGTTTAAGGCATAACTTCAATACAGGACGATCCGATGAAACCACGTCATCTGCTGCTGATCGCATCCATTGCCGCTTTTGCCTTATCCGCCATTTCTGCCGGCGGTGCATTTGCCAATGACCGCTATGCAACGCCGCCACCGCTGGTGCTCAGTCCGGATCTGAGTGCGCCATGGGTTACGCAATTGCAGCCTCAGCGCTATGCCACGCAACTGGCACCGACAGCGCCGCGCATTTATCGCGATACATCCGCACCATTACGCGCCTCTGCATCGCAGCGCTCTGCCAGCGGACAAACTGCCCGCAAACAACAGGATAACAGCCTGCGCCAGAATGCAGCTTATCAGCAGGGCTCATTCATCCGTAATGAAGTGGCACCGCAGCAGTCTGCCGGCGGCATGAACCCGATCTATCTGCCGCAGGAAGTGGATTATACGACCACGCACAAAACCGGCACGATCATTATCGATACAAAGAACAAGTTCCTATATCTCGTTGGCGAGAACGGTAAAGCCCGTCGTTACGGCGTGGGCGTCGGCAAAGAAGGCTTCAGCTGGAAAGGCAGTGAAACTGTAAGCCGCAAAGCCGAATGGCCGTCCTGGCATCCGCCGCAGGAAATGATTGCACGCGAGCGTAAAAAAGGCCGCATTCTTCCGGTGAAAATGGAAGGCGGCATCGCTAATCCGCTTGGCGCACGCGCACTTTATCTGGGCAATACGCTTTACCGTATTCACGGCACCAATGCTCCGTCCACCATCGGCAAAGCAGTTTCGTCAGGCTGCATCCGCATGCGCAATCAGGACGTGGAAGAACTCTATGAACAAGTGCCGGTCGGCACCAAAGTCATCGTCCTCTGAAGACAAATATATTTAAAAACAAAGCCCTGCCCCATGAGAATGCGGCAGGGCTTTTTCTGTTGCGCCCGAATTTTATGCTACTTGCATCAAAGGCATTATCATCCCAAATAATTTATCACTTTTGACATAAGCCGGTCTTGCAAAAGCGGTAAGAACCGATTCAAGATCACATTCTGCAAAGTGCTTCGCCGGATATTCTCAATAAGGAGCATACTAAAACCGGCGCAATAACAGAAAAGGAATAAGGACATGACCGTAGCTGCGATCAAACTGAACGACGGCAACTCCATTCCGCAATTGGGTTTTGGCGTATGGCAGATCAGCGATGAAGAAGCTGTCTCCAGCGTATCCACCGCATTGGAAACCGGTTACCGCCATATTGATACTGCTGCAATTTACAAGAATGAGCGTGGCGTTGGTCAGGCTATCCGCAACTCCGGTATTGCGCGCAAAGATATTTTTCTGACAACAAAAGTATGGAATGACGATCAGGGCTACGATTCAACCCTGAAAGCTTTTGACGCTTCCGCTGAGCGTCTTGGCACGGATTATTTCGACCTTTATCTCATTCACTGGCCGATGCCGAATAAAGATAAGTTTCTCGACACCTGGCGCGCGCTCATCATGCTGCGCGAAGAAGGCCGCGTGAAGTCAATCGGCGTTTCCAATTTCCGCACAGCTGACCTGCAGCGCGTTCTGAAAGAAACAGATGTTGTCCCAGTCATCAACCAGATTGAACTGCACCCTTATTTCCAGCAGGATAATCTGCGCCAGTTCCACCAGCAGCATAATATTGCAACGGAAGCATGGAGCCCGCTGGGTCAGGGCAAGTTTCTGGATAATCCTGTACTGAAAGAAATCGCCGGCAATCACGGCAAGACCGTCGCGCAGGTTATTCTGCGCTGGCACCTCGATATCGGCAATGTCGTTATTCCGAAATCCACCACCCCTGCCCGCATTAAAGAGAATTTCGAAATCACAGATTTCAAACTTCTGGGCATTGAACATGATGAGATCAACAAGCTGGATTCACCGGATGGCCGCATCGGTCCTGATCCGACAACTTTCGGTTAAAACGGATCTGCATCAGCACGCTCTACACGCACCCGCATAGAAATTATGCGGGTGTTTTACTTTTATATGACATGAAGCGATATAATCAGAGAATATAATCAATGAAAATCAGAATACAAACATGAAGTTACAAATTAAACACTTATAAAATAAATGAGAAAAGCTTAATTTAAAATTATTTATCAATTTTCTTTATAAAATAAGCAACAATCGATACATTTTACCTTAACTATAAAAGCATAACTATTTTCAAAAATAACATTCACCCTTTTTATTACCTGCATTTTATTGCAGTATCCATTTATGGTTTTTTTCATATGATGAGTTATAAATTTCCGGTTGAGAAAGGACGATTTTATTCCCTTTTGTAATTTATTGTAATTCCACTGATTTCTAAAATTTATAACATGAAAATTCCATCTCATTTTAAACTCTCAAATAAAACCAAGTAAAAATATATTTTATTCAATTTTTAAGGTGAAAAATGTCTATTGTTGTCAATCTTGATGTTGTTTTAGCACGTAAAAAAATCCGCTCACGCCAGCTGGCCGCAGATATCGGCATTACCGAACCCAATGTATCGCTGCTGAAATCCGGCAAAGTTCGCGGCATCCGCTTTGAAACACTGGCAAAAATCTGCCGTGTTCTCGACTGCCAGCCCGGCGACATCCTCGAATATCGCGATGAGGTCAACACTTCCCACTAATCCGCTACCCGCAGACACAAAAAAGCCGCGCGGTGAAAACCGGCGCGGCTTTTATATCTCGGGTTTATGCCGGAGATTACCGGAACATCTGAACCTTATTGCTGATGGAAAGTTGAAATTCCATAGCCGTCGCTTGCGACAGCACTGCCGCCGGTCTCGACGGAAAGCAGACCAAGTCCGGTAAACAGGATTGCAGACAACATAAGGACGGTCAGGAGCGTGGCGCTCTTTGCGGACATGGAAACAAGTCTCCCGGAAGCGGACTATATTCGGCCTGAACCATCGCATCGCAGGATGACATCAACGGACCCGGCACAGTTGAAAGGGTGCTTCCAGATATAAGCAGGCGACCTTAACAGCAATAAAACATAGGGCAGATATTGGCTAAAAACACACACAAAACTCAGTTTGACAGCCGCTGTGGCAGATCGGCAACTGAAACAGCCATGCCTGACAATAAAAACCACATCAGATATACCTAATATTAACCATATTCATTCTGCATCGCACTAAAAATACCCTGAAACAGAGAAAGTTTTCTCTCCGGCAGCAAAGTGAGTCTCTCTGTTTTCCACATCTATATGGGGAATATTACACAGTCCGGTGACAGCACCTGATGTTCATTGCTTTTCGCTTGACCTGCGCGCCCTCTCTCTGCCATCCGTTACCCATGCGCGCAAATTACAGAATGCAAAGACTTCTTATTGATCAGCCCCTGCAGGCGGAACAAGCGATTGAGGCTCCGGCTGACACCGCACATTATCTGCTCAATGTCCTGCGCCTGCGGGACGGAGATCAGGTGCTACTGTTCAACGGACAGGACGGCGAATGGCTGGCCGGTATTGAGCAAAACGGCAAGAAACGTGCCTCGCTGCACCCGACCGAACAGGTCAGACCGCAGCCGCCTGCATCGGATTTCCATTACTGTTTCGCACCGCTGAAAACCGGACGTATGGATTATATGATCCAGAAAGCCGTTGAGATGGGCGCCTCTGTTATCCAGCCGGTCATTACCCAGCATTGCCAGATGCCGAAACTCAACAGTGAGCGGATGCAGGCCAATATGCGTGAGGCTGCCGAGCAATGCGGAATTCTGTCTTTGCCGGAATACAGAGAGCCGATGCGCTTCGATAAATTCATGGATCAGTGGGATCAGTCGCGCACGCTGATCTTTTGTGATGAGGCCAGTGAGAGCAATAATCCGCTGCCGCTGCTCAGCCCGCTGAAAGGCAAGCCAGCCGGCGTCATCATCGGCCCTGAAGGCGGCTTCTCCGAAGATGAGCGGCAGTTTCTGCATAAACAGTCATTCGTGACAGCGATTCCGTTAGGCCCGAGAATTTTGCGCGCCGATACGGCTGCCGTTGCGGCTATGGCCGTCATTCAGGCCAGTATCGGTGACTGGTATTAACCGGTTATTTTTCCAACCAGACCACAGATAATTTCACTATTTGCGTATTTTTCGCAGAGTTCTT
>JAIRVW010000124.1 GCA_031253705.1 Brucellaceae bacterium | reverse complement strand
ATGGGTCACGAAAACAATGGTCAGGCCAAGACGGTAATGTAATTCGCGGATATCGAGCTGCATCCGTTCGCGCAATTGCTTGTCGAGCGCGCCGAGCGGCTCATCCATCAGCACCACTTCCGGTTCAAACACCAATGCGCGTGCCAAGGCGACACGCTGCTGCTGGCCACCGGAGAGCTGGGAAGGTTTGCGCTCCAGCATGGTGCCGAGCTGCACCATATCCAGTGCGCGCTTCACACGATCCTGCATTTCCGCTTTGGAAAGCCCGCGCATTTTCAGCGGAAAAGCCACGTTTTCGGCGATGGTCATATGGGGAAACAATGCGTAGTTCTGAAACACAACGCCCATATTGCGCTTATGCGGCGGCAGCTGATCAATGCGTTTGCCATCCACGCTGACGGTGCCGCCGGTAGGACGTTCAAAGCCTGCGAGCAACATCAGCAGGGTTGTTTTACCGGAGCCGGAGGGCCCGAGCATACTGACAAACTCGCCTTTGCTGATGGTTAAATCAAGATTATCGACAACAGTCAGTGAGCCGAATGCTTTGCTCACCTTATCAAAATGAATGAACGGATTATTCACGCGTAAAACCTCAAATGGAGCGGATCACTGTCCTGTTTTATCGGGATATAAAACAGGACAGTGAATGCTGTTGTCTGCTGCGGGGCGGCAACAGGAAATGCGCATTGGAAAAGTCTTGAACTGCGGTCAGAGCGGTTCCGGATCAGGTCAGTCTTACGGGGGGAAGAACTGCTTGTTCCGCAACGGATACATAACCGGTTATGACATGCTGGTTAGGGGCGGCTTACGCTGACACGTAAGCCGCCCCGTCCGGTATGCTTTGAGTTCCGGCTTACTGGGCAAGCCACGCATTGAAGCGCTGGTTCAGGCTTTCTGAATTATCTGTCCAGAAATCCACGCCGATTGCCGCTGCATCTGTCATATTCGCAGGAGTAGTCGGCAGGTCTTTACGGTATTTTTCGTCTACGAATTTATCTGCTTCGATATTCGGCAGACCATAGGTGATATATTCAGGCAGCTTGGCCTGATTGTCAGCCTTGCTGGCGAAAGCGATGAAATCCATCGACTCTTTCGGGAACGGCGTGCCTTTCATGATCGCCCAGCTATCAACAGCATAGATACTGCCCGGCCAGACAAAGCCGAAATTCTTGTTCTCGGTGCGGTTCAGGGCGGTGATACGGCCGTTATAGACCGATGCCATCACCACTTCACCGGAAGAGAGCAGCTGTACCGGCTGCGCACCGGCTTCCCACCACACAATATGCGGTTTGATTTCATCGAGTTTCTTGAAAGCGCGATCCACACCTTCCGGTGTTGCCAGCACGTCATAGACATCTTTCGGCGCAACGCCGTCGGCAATCAGAGCAAATTCAAGAGAATATTTGGCGCTTTTACGCAAAGAGCGTTTGCCCGGAAATTTTTTGACATCCCAGAAATCAGCCCATGATTTCGGGGCTTCTTTCATTGTGTCGCCATTATAGGCAATACCGGTTGACCAGACGATCGCACCGACGCCGCAATCATGCACGGCTGCCGGAATGAACTTGTCTTTACCGCCGAGCTTTTCCCAGTCAATGTTTTCATAAATGCCGTCGGCACAACCAAGTGCCAGCTCTTCAGCCTCGACCTGAACAACATCCCAGTTGGTTTCACCGGCTTTGACCTTGGCCTGCAAAACGCCGTAGCCGCCGTCCCAGCTTTCATCGAGAACCGGTTTACCTAATTCTTTAGCAAAAGGTTTGAAGTAAATTTCGCGCTGCCCGTCCTGATAGCTTCCTCCCCAGGAGACGATAGTGAGGTCGCGTGCCTGAGCAGAACCGGCCGCGAGAGCCAGACCGCCAAGCATGGTGCAGGCAGTGAATGCAATATGCGTAAGCTTCATTGATTATTCCCCACGGTTTATTGTTATGAAATTTGTTACAACAAGTTTTCCATAGGAAATGCAGGGGAGCAAGTGCTGATTGCTGGGTTTCTCTGCGACTAATGTCGCACAATGCAGGTGCTGATTTAGCATTTTTACTAATTTGGTGATGCGTGTTTTTCACAGCTTCTGCGTGCTGAGCATGACTATTTACACGTTGATTTTTGTAGTGACTGGTATCTTAAATATAGAACCACATCGGGAATGATGTGTGATTTCCTTGGCTTGAAATGCTTATCTTCCGTAAACGTCACAGTGGTGTTTTATGAATATCCGCGCGATAACTTCATGCGTTTTTGGAATGAATTTGTGCGAAAAACGGATGTGTTGATAAATTTACTCAGATTTTAAAAGGCCGGATTATTTTTATGAGAGGCAGAAATTTTATTTACTTGTTGCACTTGGACAGAAGAATTTTAATGTAATCCGGCAGGGTGGTGCTGCAAAACAGCCGGTGATGCCCGTTAAGGACAGCCGGTTACAGTGCATTGCAGACCATCACAGCAGGCCGGAATTTGCGAAATGCAACATTCCGGATTTCAGTTTTGATTCGCATATGGAGAATACACATGGGCCAGATTGGTCGTAGCTGGACATTTTATAAAGGCAAATGGCATGAAGGCGATGTGCGCATTCTCGGCGCGTCATCACAGGCAACATGGCTTGGCTCACTGGTTTTTGACGGCGCCCGCGGCTTTGAAGGTGTGATCCCTGATCTGGATCGCCACAGCGCCCGCATCAACCGTTCCGCTGAAGCGCTTGGTCTGAAGCCGACCTATACGCCTGAAGAAATCATGGAACTGACCCGTCAGGGCATGGCGAAATTCGGTGAGAATGCTGCAGTCT
>JAIRVW010000105.1 GCA_031253705.1 Brucellaceae bacterium | reverse complement strand
ACTTTGCGCTCCTATCTCAAGATCAACGGTATCTGGCAGGATCACCTGCTTTATAGTCTGATTGAGGGAGAAGAGCAGCGCGGCGGGCTGACGGTAAAAGCGGATAACGGTCTGTACAGCCGTTAACCGCAGCACTGCTGATACAAACGACAAGAAGGTAAAGATAGTGTCAGAAAACTTTCATAGCCGATTGAAAACGTTTTTCTGTATGTTTGCCTTTATCGCAGCATTATTGCAGATCACGGTTCCTGCATCCGCAGTTGAGCCGATCAAGATTTCCAAAGAAGATACAGCACTCGACCTCACCGGCGCTGTGCAGATCATGCATAATCAGGGCGACAATGTGCAGGTTTCCACTGCACCGGGTGCCGACGGCATTGTGCGCCGTATTGAGGTGCAGGCCGACAAAAACAAGCGCTCCAGCGGTAACTGGGCAGCTTTTGCCATTGCCAATCCGACCGATGAACAGATTGACCGCCTGATTGTTGCCCCGCATTACCGCCTTGTAAAGTCCGGCTTTGTCTGGCCGGATCTCGGTTCCCAACGTATTTCCTCGATTACACCAAGTGAGGGCTTTGCCCTTGACCGTCAGGTCAGTCCTGATGCGGATGTGTTTCTGATCACCATCAATCCGGGCTCAGTGATTACACTGGTGGCCGAAATGGCCTCCCCTAACCTGCCGCAGCTCTATCTGTGGGAGCCGGATGCCTATAAGGACACGATCAACTCCTACACGCTCTATCGCGGTATTCTGCTCGGTATTTCTGGCCTGCTGGCTCTGTTCCTGACCATTCTGTTCGTTGTGCGCGGGACATCGCTGTTCCCTGCCGCCGCGGCGCTGGCATGGGCAGTTTTGGCCTATATTTGTGTGGATTTCGGCTTCTGGAACAAGCTGATCGCCATCACTCCGGGCAATGAGCAAATGTGGCGGGCGGGCACGGAAGTGGCACTGGCGGCCAGTTTTCTGATCTTCCTGTTTACCTATCTCAACCTCAATCGCTGGCATGACCATTTTTCCTATGGTGCCGTGGCATGGGTTCTCGGCCTGATGATGCTGAGCGGCGTGGCGATCTTTGATCCGCCGATTGCTGCCGGTATTGCCCGTATTTCCTTTGCGCTGACTGTTATTTGCGGCATCGTTATCATCGGCATTCTGGCTTTGCGCAGCTATGACCGCGCGATTATGCTGATCCCCACATGGCTGCTGATTGCCATATGGATGACCGGCGCATGGCTGGCGGTTTCCGGCCGTCTCGACAATGATATTGTGCAACCGGCGCTGGGCGGCGGTCTTGTTCTGATCGTATTGCTGATCGGCTTTACGGTTATGCAGCACGCTTTTGCAGGCGGTGTGCTGCGTGTCGGTCTGTTCTCGGATATGGAGCGTCAGGCGCTGGCGGTGATCGGATCCGGTGATATTGTCTGGGACTGGGATGTGCCGCGCGACCGCGTGGTGACCACACCGGATATTGCCACCTATCTCGGCACCGCCGCTTCAAGCCTGCTCGGCCCTGTACGTAACTGGCTGCCGGTTATGCATGGCGATGACCGTGACCGCTTCCGCACCACGCTGGATGCTATTCTGGAAACCCGTCGCGGCCGTATTCATCAGACTTTCCGCCTGCGCGCTAATGACGGTCATTACCATTGGTATCACCTGCGTGCGCGTCCGGTTATCGGCTCGGATGGTGAGATCGTGCGCTGCGTCGGCACATTGCATAATGTGACCGAGCAGAAAAAGGCAGAAGAACGCCTGCTGCATGATGCGGTGCACGACAATCTGACCGGCCTGCCGAACCGCGAGCTGTTCCTCGACCGCCTCGCCAATGTCATGAGCATGTCCTATAATGAGAGCAGGCTCAAACCGACTGTTTTCGTGATCGATATAGACCGGTTTAAACAGGTCAATGACAGCCTCGGCATGTCGGCCGGTGATACAATCCTGCTGACGATATCGCGCCGCCTGTTCCGCCTGATGAAGCCGCAGGATACGCTTTCAAGACTGTCTTCCGACCAGTTCGGTCTGATCCTCGCGTCTGAATCTGATCCGGCAAAGGTTGCAGCCTTTGCAGAAGCGCTGCGTCAGGCTATTCGTGCGCCGATCTCCTATGCCAAACGCGAGATCGTGCTGACCGCTTCTGTCGGCCTTCTGACATGGACAGCCAATGCCGCCAATGCGGAAGATATGATCAAAGATGCGGAACTGGCCATGTATCAGGCCAAGCGCTTCGGTGGCGACCGTATCGAGCCGTTCCGTCCGTCTTTCCGCGCTATCGGCAGTGATAAGCTGCAGCTGGAATCCGATCTGCGCCGCGCTATTGAACGCAAGGAAATCACGATTGCCTATCAGCCGATTGTGAACCTGCAGGACGGTACCATTGCAGGATTTGAAGCCCTGATGCGCTGGGAACATCCGCGCCGCGGGCCGATTTCACCGTCTGAATTTATTCCGATTGCGGAAAATTCCGGACTGATCGTGCCGCTTGGTCTGTTCGCCATGCAGCAATCGGCCAATGACCTGTTCAACTGGCAGGAAAACCTGTCGCGTCCGAACCTGTTTGTCTCCGTCAATCTGTCCAGCACTCAGCTGATCCGGCAGGATTTGCTGAGCGATGTCCGTGCCATTCTGTCCCGCACCCATGTGACCAAAGGCACACTTAAGCTGGAGCTGACTGAATCCGTACTGATGGAAAATCCGGAACAGTCCGCCCATATGCTCACCGAGCTGAAGGCCATGGGCGTTGGTTTGTCACTGGATGATTTCGGCACCGGCTATTCGTCGCTGTCCTATCTGACACGGTTCCCGATCGACATGATTAAAATCGACCGCTCTTTCGTCAAAGGTGACAAGCCGCAGAAAACCACCTTGCTGCGCTCGATCATCCGCATGGCGCAGGATCTGCAGCTCAAAGTCGTGGCGGAAGGTGTTGAGAGTGAACAGGATGCCATGCAGCTGCGTGAAATGGGCTGTGAATATGTCCAGAGCTTCCTGTTCGGTCAGCCGATGAGTGCAGATAATGCAGCGCGCCTGCTCAATGGTCAGGCTGTGGAATAAGAAACAACAAGAATAAAAAACACCGCTCTCCTCTTGGCAAGCGGTGTTTTTTTATGCCTAAAATCAGAACTTCTCAGGCCATAGTTTAAGAATTATGCATGGCCTGCCTGCAGCACAAGGCGTGCAGGATCAACGCCCATCTGCGCCATGACCCGATCATATTTGCCCGGAATATCGCCATCGAACAGCAGATCATCTGTCGGCTCACAGACCAGCCAGTCATTATTGGCGATCTCACGTTCGATCTGCCCTGCTTCCCAACCGGCATAGCCCAGCGTCATCAAGGCTTTCTTTGGGCCGGTGCCTTCAGAAATCGCATGCAGAATATCCAAAGTTGCGGTCATACAAATATCATCCGTGACCGGCATAGATGACTTCGCCATAAAATCATCGCTGTGCAACACAAAGCCCCGCCCTGTCTCAACCGGCCCGCCATGGCGCACCACCAGCGATCTGTTTTTTTCCGGCATCAGAATACTTTGCGCCTGCGTTATAATACCAAGACGCACCAGCAAGTCAGGGAACCGCAACGGCTGCAACTGGTTGATGATAAAGCCCATCGTCCCCTGCTCCGAATGCGCGCAGATATAAATGACCGTTCGGGCGAAACGCTCATCGGTCATACCGGGCATTGCAAGCAAAAATTGTCCGTTGAGAAAACCGTTTTTCACGACACGCCTCGTTGAATACTAACAAACTGGTCTGGAATGGATCGGTATCGGGCAGATCATTGCGGAAGATTGTGCATTTTATTTTTATATATTCACGGCACTGCTTAAGAATAACATAGCACAGCGCATGCATCCGCCAAGCGCCAAATATCAGGATAATTTTCCGCCTGGAAAATTTATTACGATTTATACAGCAATAACAGTACATTACGTCGGAAATATTATTTTAGAAAAAATACATATAACAAACATACAGAGCTCAGCCATCACAAAAACTTCTTCATCTGATGCCAGAATTTCAGTAAATAGCGCTTTCGTAAAATCTGCTCTGAGGCTATGTATAATGCCACCGGAGCGCGGGTATCTGATCATATCTTTTGCACGCGCTCTACCTGCCGGTTTTACGCATGACGCATTCCCCGACCGCGCCCGTTTTCGGGGAGACATGCGCTATCCGGCACTCATAATCTGTATGAAGGAGAACAGACAATGGCTATTCAGATCGGCGATAAGCTGCCAGCAGCAAGCTTTAAAATCAAAACAGCTGATGGTGTGAAAGACGTCACCACCGACGAAATTTTTCAGGGTAAAAAAGTTGTTCTCTTTGCCGTTCCGGGTGCTTTTACCCCGACCTGCACACTCAACCATCTGCCAGGCTATCTGACCAATTACGATGCGCTGATTGCCAAAGGCGTGGATACTGTTGCCGTAGTTTCCGTCAATGATGCGCATGTTATGGGCGCATGGGCAAAGGCAACCGAAGGCGAAGGCAAGATCGTTTATCTGTCCGATGGTATCGGCGCATTCACCAAAGCAGCCGGTCTTGATATCGACCTGTCTGGCGGCGGTCTTGGTGTGCGCTCCAAGCGCTATTCAGCGCTGATCGAGAACGGCGTTGTTAAGAGCCTCGACATTGAAGAAAATCCGGGTGTTGCTACAGTTTCTTCCGCAGAAGCTATGCTCGAAAAGCT
>JAIRVW010000071.1 GCA_031253705.1 Brucellaceae bacterium | reverse complement strand
TCTGGAAGAATATTATTTCCCGCAGCAAAATTTCACGATTTTTGATCGGGGGATTTGACCATCCGGTCAGATGAGGGCGAGGGCTATAGTTTAAAAGCGGCATGGAAAATGCCGGAAATGTCGCTTTAAAACGTATCTGAAAACTAATTTGCCGCATTTGTCACAGCGCATCTTGACGACCATTCAGAGGCGTAACAATCTGGTTGTATGACACAGATGATCCGTTTCTTTCTGAATGGTCACCGGCAGGATGTTCAGATCCGGCCAGATACAACGGTTCTGGAATGGCTGCGCGGGGAGGCGCGGCTCAAGGGAACGAAGGAGGGTTGTGCTGAGGGGGATTGCGGGGCGTGCTCTGTTTTAATCGGCACAGATAAAGATGCAATTGCGCAGGCTGACACTGCGTCGGGTGTAACACAATCCACATCAATCGCCGGAGCGTTTCGCTACCGTGCCGTCAATAGCTGTATCCTGACAATGGGACAACTGGACGGGAAAGCTTTGGTCACGGTTGAAGGGCTGAAAACCACGCAGCTTCATCCGGTGCAGGCAGCAATGGCCGAAAACGGTTCGTCGCAATGCGGTTTCTGTACACCGGGTATTGTGATGTCGCTGAGCGGGCTTGCGGCAGATTGTACAAGCAACGGCACTAAAGCGGATGATCAGCTGATCCATGACACGCTGGCAGGTAATCTCTGCCGTTGCACCGGCTATCGTCCGATTGTCGAGGCCGCGCGCAAGGTGGTTGCAGAAGGCGGCGCGCCGGTGGCACAGCTGCTTTCCGGTTCTTTGCAGGATATCCGCCCGCAATCAGGTTTCAGCCATGGCGGCTCAACCTATCATCAGCCGCTGACCCTCAAAGAATTGCTGGAATTGCGGGCGCAATATCCGCAGAGCTTGCTGCTGGCCGGTGGTACTGATCTCGGCGTGGCACTGGCCGATTATCACAGCGACTGGAATGAGGTGATCTCGACAGCGCATGTGCGCGAGTTGCGTGAGATTCGTGAGGATGCAACGTCCTTCCGGTTTGGTGCGGCGGTGACATGGGCGGAAGTACTGAAGGCTATCGGCAATCATTATCCGTCGCTCACTATTTTGCTACGCCGTTTCGGCTCGGTGCAAATCCGTAATCAGGGCACGATTGGCGGCAATATCGGCACGGCCAGCCCGATCGGAGACGGAGCACCATCATTGATCGGTCTCGGTGCTGCGATTGAACTGGCGGGCTCAAAGGGTAGTCGCACATTGCCGCTGGAAGATTTCTTTCTCGATTACCGCAAGACGGAATTGCGCGGTGATGAGGTGATTGCCTCGGTCACGCTGCCGAAGCTGACTGTGGGGCAGGATTACCGCGTTTATAAAATATCCAAGCGTTACGATCAGGATATTTCCACTGTTTGCGGAGCATTCCGTGTGACGTGTGAGAGCGGCATTGTGACGGATGCGCGTATCGCCTTTGGCGGTATGGCTGCGATACCGAAACGGGTGAAAAGTGCCGAACAGGCGCTAATCGGTAAAGTTCTGGATGAGGCGGCTGTTACTGCCTGTGCACAGGCGATTGCCACAGAGCTTGCGCCTTTAAGTGACTGGCGCGGCAGTGCGGAATATCGTCTGCTGGTAGCACAGAATCTGATTGAACGCCTGCGCCATGATCTGGCCGGTGAAGTGGTGGAGGTGATGGCACTATGATCGTACTTAATCAGCCTTTTCCGACGCCAGAAAACGTAGGCAAAGTCGAGCGCAGCATTGTCGGACATGGTGTTGTGCATGATTCCGCGAGCCGCCATGTGGCGGGTGCCGCGACTTATATTGATGACATGCCGGAATTGCCGGATACGCTTCATGCGGCCTTTGTCTTATCGCCGGTTGCCCATGGCCGGTTGAAAAGCATGGATGCCAGTGAAGCTTTGGCGCAGGCCGGTGTCGTCGGTATCTGGGATGTGCATGATATTCCGGGTATCAATGATGTTTCGCCAGGTTTACCCGGTGAGCCGCTTTTTGCCGAGGAGCTGCTCGACCATCAGGGGCGGGCAATCGCAGTGATTGCAGCGACAAGTTTTGAGGCTGCTTATAAGGCCGCCAAGCTGGTGAAGCTGGATATTGAAGAGCTGCCGCCGGTGCTGGATGTGGAAGAAGCACATCGCCAAAAAAGCTATGTGATCCCGCAACAGGTGGTGCAACAAGGCGATGCCAAAGCGGCTATTGCTAATGCGGAGCACCGGTTTTCCGGTCGTCTTTCGATGGGCGGGCAGGATCATTTCTATCTCGAAACCCATATTGCCTACGCTATTCCGGGTGAGAATTGGCCGCAGGAAAACGGCGATATGCTGGTGCATTCTTCAACACAGCATCCGAGCGAAGTGCAACATCATGTGGCACATGTGCTGGGTCTTCATGCTCATGCGGTGGAATGTCAAGTACGGCGGATGGGCGGCGGCTTCGGTGGCAAGGAAAGTCAGGCGACGATTATTGCCTGTGCCGCCGCGCTGGTTGCAGCTAAAACCGGACGCCCATGTAAAATGCGCCTCAAGCGCCGTGATGATATGATCGCCACCGGCAAGCGCCATGATTTTGTGGTGCATTGGCAGGCGGGAACGGATAGTCGCGGGCGTATCAAAGGGCTGGATATTGAATTCCTTGCCCGCGCAGGAAACCTGCCGGATCTTACAGGGCCGGTAATTGCCCGTGCGCTGACCCATGCCGATAATTCCTATTTTATCGAACATGCGCATTTCATCGGTCATGCCTGCAAAACCAATACTGTGTCTAATACGGCATTTCGCGGCTTTGGCGGACCGCAGGGTATTATCGCGATTGAAACAATCGTTGATACGATTGCCCGCGAACTGCAGATTGATCCTAATCAGCTGCGCGCCATCAATTATTATGGCGATGAGACCGGTGATGAAACGCCCTATGGCCAGAAGGTTGAAGATAACCGGCTGGTGCAGGTAACCGAAACTCTGTTGAACAGTAGTGAATGGCAAAAACGGCGTGTGGAAATTGATGCCTATAATGCAGGTAATCCACTGATCCGTCGCGGACTGGCGATGATGCCGGTGAAGTTCGGTATTTCGTTCAATCTCACTGCACTCAATCAGGCCGGTGCTTTGGTGCATGTCTATCAGGATGGTTCGGTTTTCCTGAATCATGGCGGCACGGAGATGGGGCAGGGGCTGTTTGTCAAAGTCGCGCAGGTTGTAGCTGAAGTGTTCCAGATTGATCTGGACATGGTGCGCATCTCGGCGACAGCGACGGGCAAAGTGCCGAACACGTCAGCTACAGCTGCATCTACCGGCTCAGATCTCAACGGTATGGCAGCCTTTAAAGCGGCAACGGCAATTAAAGGCCGGATGACGAAGGTTGCTGCAGAACATTATGGCACCGAAGAGAGTGAGATTATTTTCCGTGGTAGCCGTGTCTATGCGGGCAATGAATCCATGTCCTTTGGCGAGCTTGCCAAGCTGACATGGTCAAAACGCGTACAGCTCTCGGAAGCTGCCCATTATGCGACGCCGAAAATCCATTGGGACGGCAAGACAATGCGCGGCCGTCCGTTCTTCTATTTCACCTATGGTGCGGCAGTTGCCGAAGTGGCCGTGGATACTCTGACCGGTGAAACGCGCTGCTTGCGGGTGGATATTTTGCAGGATGTCGGCTTTCCGCTTAATCCGGCGATTGATCTTGGCCAGATTGAAGGCGCTTTTGTGCAAGGCATGGGGTGGGTCACTTGCGAAGAATTATGGTGGGATAAGGCGGGGAGGTTACGCACCGCTGGCCCTTCGACCTATAAAATTCCGGGTTCCCGCGATGTGCCGGAAATTTTCAATGTGCGGATATTGGAAAATGCACCGAACCGCGAGGACACGGTGTTTCGTTCCAAAGCCATTGGTGAGCCGCCGCTGATGCTTGGTATTTCCGTCTGGCTGGCAATCCGTGATGCTATCGCTTCGATTGCGGATCATCAGTTTTCACCGGAACTGGATGCACCGGCCACGCCGGAAACCGTGCTGAAATCGATCATGAAACTGCGCCGGCGACAGAAGCAGGAAGAAAGCGCATGAATTTGCAGGAACTGAATACACTATCAGAGGCAGATTTTATCGCGGCGCTGGGTGGTATTTTCGAGCATTCTCCTTGGGTGGCAGAAGCTGCAGTGAGAGACAGGCCGTTCGCTTCTGTCTCCGCTTTGCATCAGGCAATGGTGCGGGCGGTTGAAAAAGCAGATGTGACCAAGCAATTGGCGTTGATCCGTGCGCATCCCGATCTGGCGGGTAAAGCAGCGCGCGCAGGTAACCTGACTGATGCCTCAACCAGCGAGCAAAAAGGCGCGGGGCTCGACCGGTTGGATGATGCGGAATATGATCGTTTTCACCAGCTGAATGATGCTTATAAGCAGCGTTTCGACTTTCCCTTTATTCTGGCCGTGCGCGGTTTTGACGGCAAAGGGCATGACAAGTATTCGATCCTCGCCGCTTTTGAAACCCGTCTGAAAAATACGCCGGACCAGGAAATTTCTGAGGCACTGCGGCA